>JANQST010000550.1 GCA_028279155.1 Cyclobacteriaceae bacterium | reverse complement strand
AATGGGATCAAAAATCACATCTACACCACTTCCATTTGTAAGCTCTTTCAGCCTGGATTTAATGTCTTCGCTTGTGTAGTTGATGAGTTCGTCTGCGCCAAGGTTCGAGCAAAATTCTAGTTTATCGTCCGTAGATGCGCAAGCAATTACTTTGGCTCCTAACAATTTACCTACCTGTATGGCGGCTGAACCAACACCTCCCGCCGCCCCTAGTACTGCTAACGTTTCCCCTTCTCTCATTTGAGCTCGATCCTTCAGAGCATGGATAACAGTTCCGAAAGTTTCTAATAAAGCAGCGGCATCCTTGGATGAAACTTTATCCGGGAGTTTATGTGTATTAGAAGCAAAACCTAAAGCTTCTTCAGCAAATCCACCCCAACTTGTTCCGGATACAACTCGATCCCCTACATTTAGATGGCTTACTCCTTCGCCGGTTTCAATTATAGTGCCTGCTACTTCTCCTCCTGGAGAAAAAGGTAGTTCAGGTTGGAATTGGTAAAGTCCCTTCGTAATCAAAATATCAGGGAAATTGACACCTGCATACTCCACTTTTATTAACACTTGATCTCTCGCAGGTGCTGGTAGCACATGATCTCTATAGACAAGGTCCTGAATCGAACCAGGTTTCTCGACCAGTATGGCCTTCATAGAATCTTTTCTACATTTTCAGGAGGTCGTCCTATCACTGCTTTTTCTCCATTAACAACTATCGGACGTTCGATCAATTTTGGATACTCGATCATTGTTTCAATCCATTGGTCATCTGTGAGCTCCTTCCCCTTGAAATTCTGCTTAAAAACATCTTCTCCCTTCCGTATCAAGTCTAAAGGTTTCATCTCAAGCATTCCTAAAATTTCCTTTAATTCTTCCGTACTTGGTGGATTCAGCTGGTAATCGATCACCTCAATCTCAACAGCATTCTCTTTCAGAATATCAAGTGTGCATCGACTTTTACTACATCGCTGATTGTGGTAAATCTTAATCATTTCCAATAACTTTTTTATCGATCGACATAGTCACAAGCATATGTGGCACATCTACCACTTCTGCAATCTTCAAATCACCTGCCAGGGAACAAAGCATATAGGCATCATTTCTTGACAATCCATAGTTCTTCGTTAAGTGTTCAATCATGTACCTGGTTGCTTTTTTTGCTGCCTCGTCTAGAGTGGTAGCAAAGGCCGTTACTGCATATACATCATCATTTTCATATTGTGGTTCCTGGATACTTGATCCTTTCAAAAGATTGATTTCTACCAAAAACTTCATTGGAGCTTCAATCGCGGTACCGCAAACTTCTCCCAAACCCTGAGCTGCATGAGCATCTCCTATCGAAAACCTTGCTCCTTCAACAAAAACAGGTAGATATACAGTTGTGCCCTCAACAATATTAGGATCATCCATGTTTCCGCCATTTGCCCTGGGTGGGATGGTCGAAAGAAGTGAATCAGTATCAGGAGCAACACCTAGCACACCTGGGAATGGCTTAAGAGGTATGGAAATTCCATCTGAAAATGTCACCCTGTTTTTCCCATTCAATTCCCAGGTCCTCAAATACGGTTCAGTAAATTCATCTGCCAAAAAACCAAATCCAGGCAAGATTGCTGTCCAGCCCCAAGTTCCAATTTCGATCTTATGAAGCGTAACAGCAATAACATCTCCTGGTTGAGCATCATTAATATGAATAGGACCAGTCAAAGGATGAATAGGATCAAAACTCAAGCTCATCAGATCAGAAGTATCTGAACTCATCTCAAGTTGACCATCTGTTGCCTCTTCTGTACTTATTTCCACAATTTCTCCCGAATTGATTTTCAAAATGGGCTCTATCGATCTACTGAATTTGTTGTGCGTTTGATCTGAGGTTAGCTTATAATCTGGTTCCGGAAGGATCTTCTCAGAACTATCAGGAACATTTTCTACTGTAGCAGTACATCCAAAAATGGCTGCCAATAAAAACCACTTGAGCTTCTTCATATTGCAATAGGTTGGTATAACAGGCTTTAATTTATATACTTACTCACTTTTCAAAAAATTTGAACCCATGAGAATCATTAACCTGTCCATCTTATTACTTATCATCGTCTTTTCAACTCATTCTCAGCGAAGGAAAAAAGCACCAACAGTTCCTTCTGCAACTCCAGCCGCTGAAAGATGGCAAGGCTACCAAACCAGGCTTACACTCGAAAAGAATTCTTTGGTCAAAAATGTTCCGTTCCGAAATGTGGGTCCTACAGTTATGAGTGGACGGGTGGTGGATATGGCTGTTGACCCAACGAATCCTTCTCATTTCTATGTCGCTTATGCTTCTGGTTCTCTATGGGAAACAAAAAATAATGGAACCTCTTTTGAACCCATTTTTGACAATCAAATCGTCATGACCATAGGAGATATTGCTGTCGATTGGGAAAACGAAACCATCTATGTAGGTACCGGGGAAAACAATTCAAGCAGATCTTCCTATTCAGGATATGGTATTTTCAAATCAACAAACAATGGAGAAAGCTGGGAACACCTGGGCTTAGAAGAAACGCATCATATTGGCAGAATCATTCTTCACCCCAGCAATCCTTCCATTTTTTGGGTGGCAGCACTTGGGCACCTCTATTCTGAAAATCCGGAACGGGGTATCTATAAAACCACAGATGGTGGAAAAACATGGTCTAAGACACTATTTGTTAACAATAGAACTGGGATTATTGATTTAGTCCTCCATCCAGATAGTCCAAATACCTTAATTGCAGCAGCCTGGGAAAAAGATCGTAAGGCATGGAATTTTACTGAAGCAGGTCGCGGAACAGGCATTTATAGATCAGAAGATGGAGGTGAAACCTGGAATCAAATTGAAGAAACTTCTGGCTTTCCTGACACCAACGGAACCGGACGAGTTGGGCTAGCATTTGCGCCATCCAATTCAAATATTGTTTATGCGATTTTGGATAATCAGGATCGACGAGAAAAAGAGGAAGAAGAAGGTGAAAGCCTGACCAAAGATCTGCTCAGAGGTATGACCAAAGAAACTTTTTTGGCGCTAGAAAACAAAGAAATCAACGAATTCCTGGATGACAACAGATTTCCAAGAACTTACAATGCTGTTGATATCAAAAAAGATGTTGAGTCAGGCAAAGTAACGCCACTTGATCTTGTGATCTATTTGGAAGATTCCAACTCCCTACTTTTTGACACTCCGGTGAAAGGTGGAGAAATGTATAGATCTGATGATGGTGGGAAAACCTGGAACAAAACACATGAAGATTATATCGAAAGCATGATCTTTTCCTATGGTTACTACTTTGGTCAGGTACAGGTAGACGCACAAAATCCGGATGTTGTGTATACCATGGGTGTCCCCATCATCAGATCAGATGATGCTGGCAAAACATGGAAATCAATTAATGAAGACAATGTTCATGTGGATCACCACTCTATTTGGATAAACCCCAATGATCCGAAACATCTTATTTTAGGTAATGATGGCGGTGTATACATCAGCTTTGATACAGGAGCAACCTGGATCAATTGCAATTCACCTTCTGTTGGTCAGTTTTATTCCGTTAATGTTGATATGGACAAACCTTATAATGTCTATGGTGGTCTTCAGGATAATGGAGTTTGGAAAGGACCCAGCAACTATGAATACTCAAGGGAATGGCTTGCAGAGGGACGTTATCCGTATGAGAGAATCATAGGTGGTGATGGAATGCAAGTGGCTATTGACAGTAGAGACAATGCTACTGTTTATACAGGCTTTCAATTCGGCAACTATTTTCGGATTAATACCAAAACCGGAGATAGAAAAAGGATAACCCCACGTCATAAGCTTGGAGATCCGCCATTCAGGTGGAATTGGGAAGCCCCAATTGCACTATCGGCACACAATCAGGATATTGTCTACTTCGGCAGCAACAAGTTTCACCGTTCTATGAATCAGGGTGACGACTTTGAGACTTTATCAGAAGATTTGACCAATGGCGGAAAAAAAGGTGATGTTAGCTATGGAACTTTAACGTCCATCGTTGAATCACCTCTTCAATTCGGACTCATCTATGTAGGGAGTGACGATGGCCTTATCCATGTCTCAAAGAATGCTGGACAAGATTGGGAAAAGATATCTAACACGTTACCACAAAATTTCTGGGTAAGCCAGGTTGCTCCATCAAGCCATCAGGTGAGCCGGGTATATACTTCGCTGAACGGTTATCGCTGGGACAATTTTGATGCAATGATTTACAGAAGTAATAATTATGGTGAATCCTGGACGAGAATTGGAACCGGTCTTCCCAAAGAGCCTGTGAATGTAATAAAAGAAGATCCTGTCAATGAGAATATCTTGTATGTTGGGACTGATCACGGAGTGTATGTGTCACTTGACCAGGGGCAAACATTCCAGGCTTTTAATAGTGGATTACCTAATACACCTGTTCATGATTTGGTTGTACATCCAAGAGAAAACGATTTAGTGGTTGGAACACATGGTCGTGGAATCTATATAGGAGACGTCTCACTGGTACAACAAATGAACAGTACCCTTCTTGCAAAGAATCTTCACATTTTCCCTTCGGAGGAAATCACTTTTAGCAGTCGATGGGGAAGTAAAACCTGGACATGGGGAGAATTGATAGAGCCCAAAACAACCGTTTCTTATTATTCAAAAAATGAAGGAAGTGCCACAATTGAGGTGATTTATAAAGACAATGTCGTTGTTTCTTCAAATGCGGAAGCAAGTAAAGGTCTCAATTTCTCTGAAGTAAAATTGGAAACGGATGAATCTTTTAGAGAGCTACTTAGTGATGACCAAAAGGAGGACTATGAAGCAGGTGAGAATGGTGATTATCACTTAACCTTTGGAGATTACATCATAAGGGTAACGATTGCTGGAAATACGGAAGAGATTTCTTTTAAAATCAAAGCACCACGCGAAAGACCAAAAAGGAAGGAGTAGTTCGTTTATCCTATCTCTTCTACAATCAGGTTGTGATTGGTGTAGATGCAAATGTCTGCAGCAATATTGAGTGCCTCACGCACAATTTCTTCTGCAGACAATCTATCCGCATGTTTCTTCAATGCAAGTGCTGCAGAACGAGCATATTCGCTTCCTGAGCCAATAGCGGAGATATCATTATCAGGCTCGAGCACATCTCCTGTACCTGAAATAACCAAAATCTCGTCTTTATCCGCCACAATCATCATTGCTTCTAATCTACGCAGGTATCGGTCCGATCTCCAGTCTTTGGCAAGTTCAACTGCAGAACGTTTCAGATTTGCAGAGTGAGAACTAAGTTTTTCTTCGAACCGATCAAGCAGGGTAAATGCATCAGCTGTAGAACCAGCAAAACCTGTTACTATTTTTCCGTCCTGCAATTTTCTGATCTTTTTCACATTGGACTTTGCTACGGTATTTCCCATAGTAGCCTGACCATCTGCTCCTATAGCTACTTTGCCATTGTGCTTAACTGCCAGTACGGTTGTTGATTTAATTTTCGTCATAATTGGTCGTAGTTCAGATGTGATAACTCCATGAACTCGAGACAAGTTCAAATTTTTCTAGATCAAGATTCTAACAGGATCTTCAAGAAGGCCTTTGAATGTTTTAAGGAAAGCAGACCCAACAGCCCCATCCACCGCTCTATGATCGCATGACAAAGTCACTTTCATTACATTTCCAGGTTTCATCTCACCATCCTTAACGATAACAGTCTCTTTAATACCACTCACAGCCAAAATACATGCATCAGGTGGGTTAATAATTGCGGTAAACTCCTCAATACCGAACATTCCCAAATTGGAAATTGTGAACGTGTTTCCGGAAAACTCCTCGGGCTGTAATTTCTTATCCTTAGCTTTTTGCGCTAATTCCTTTATTTCAGCTGAAATATGGGAAAGTGATTTGTTATCAGCAAAACGAACCACAGGCACAATTAACCCATCTGGAATCGCCACAGCAATTCCCATATGGATGTGATGATGTTTCACCATATGATCACCCATCCAGCTAACATTCACATCCGGATGCTGTCTCAAAGCCGCAGCTGCAGCCTTCACGACCATATCATTGAATGATATTTTGACAGGAGCAATCTCATTCATGGACTTCCTTGCTTCAATTGCTTTGTCCATGTTGATTTCCATGGTCAAATAGAAATGAGGGGCCGTGAATTTGCTGTCTGCTAATCGCTTCGCAATTACCTTTCTCATTTGAGACAATTCGACCTTTTCTGATCGTTCTTCTCCTACAACCGTCGGGATACTTATAGATGGCGTGGCTCCGTCTGCTTTCGGAGTTTGTGATGGTGTAAACTGCTCTACATCTCTTTTAATTATGCGTCCTCCATCTCCGGACCCACTAACTTCTGATAGGTCGATGCCTTTTTCCGAAGCAATCTTTTTGGCCAAAGGAGAAGCTTTTATTCTTCCATTGCTTGATGCTGTTGACACTACGGGCTTTGATTGTTGTGAGGCAGATGAAGCTGCTGGTGTTGGCTCACTGACAGCTGGTGCAGCAGGAGAAGCAACTTCCTCAGCAGAGACATCTTCCTTTACTTGACTTGATTCTGCATTAAGTAAAACTTGGAAATCAGCTCCCTTTTCTCCAATAATAGCTATAACTCCATCAACCGGTACTCCTGCACCAGCTTCCACAGCAGTGTAAAGGAGAATTCCATCTTCGTAGGCCTCCAATTCCATTGTAGCTTTATCTGTCTCAACTTCTGCTAAAATATCTCCCGAAACTACTTCCTCACCTACTTTCTTCAACCAGGAAGCAATTATTCCTTCTTCCATGGTGTCACTCATCTTAGGCATTCTTATAACCGAAGCATTGATGCTACTTGTATCCACCGTTTCTTTTTTTGGCACCTCTGCTGATATTTCTCCTGTTTCCTCTTCTTCTTTTTCTTCCTTGGCAGGTTCGCCGTTTAATAAATGCTGAAAATCTTCTCCCTTCTCCCCTATGATGGCAATTATTCCATCAACTGGAACCACGTCCTTTTCATTCACCCCAATATGAAGCAGCACCCCATCCTGGTATGATTCCAACTCCATTGTTGCCTTGTCAGTTTCAACTTCTGCAAGGACATCTCCAGAGCTCACCTCTTCTCCTTCTTTTTTTAGCCATGAAGCAATTACACCTTCTTCCATGGTGTCGCTCATCTTGGGCATTCTTATAACTTCAGCCATTTATAGTTAACTCGTTTAAACGAAGGTCAAAATTAACCCATAGAATCTATAAAACTTAAATTCTTACCAAAAGCAAATTGAGGATGCAAGATTGAAGTATTAACTTGGCGGAAATGTATGACAGGTACACCTTAACACTCAAAAATGATGAACTCGCGTTAACGCTGGGCGTTGAGGTATCAGATCAATATGGCCCAATATACAATGCTGCACCAACAAAAAAATTACCTGTTATAACAAGCACTCAAAACCAAAAAGTTTCTTTCTTTTATTGGGGGCTAATGTCAGGCTGGTCAAACAACAAAGCCCTGAGCCCCAAGCTTTTCAATTTACCTATTCAATCAATACAGACAAAAGCTACATACAGAAGAAGTCTGGGCACACACCGATGCATCATCCCCATGGATGGTTTTTACGTATGGAAGCAAGTGGCCAAGAAAAAACAAGTACCGTATTATTTCTATTATGCAGATAGACGAGTTTTTTCAGTAGCTGGGCTCTGGGAGGAAAATGAAGATGCCGACGCTTCGTTTATTATGATCACCAAACCATCGAATACATTGGTCTCGGAATATTACGATGATATGCCCGCTATTTTAGATGCATCCAAATCTCGAAAATGGCTGGAAATGGATGACCTGAAAGATATGGAAGAATTGTTATCCGAAGATCAGTCGGAAGAGTTAAACTCACATACTGTTTCTCCTAAAATTAGGGATATAGAAAGCAATGATGTTTCACTGATAGAACAGGCCCCGGCTTCAGATCAACATGGAAACTATACGCTCTTTACTTAAATGAGACTTTACAAATCCCTTCTCCTGATCTTCATTGCAACTTCATGCTACATTGGTGAGGAGTTACCTACGGATCAACAAGTATGGGAATATGATGATCCATCAGACGTTGGTCTTTCAGAAGCTCAATTGATTTCAATTGACTCTTTGATCAAGTTCAATGGATTCGAAAGGATCACAGGGTTGATGATCTTGAAGGATGATAAAATGGTGTTTGAAAATTACTATGACAGCACTAACAGGCACACGATTTTGTCCCTTGACAAGACAACGGTTACCCTTACAATTGCAGCACTTGGCATTGCAATAGAGCAAAGATTGCTTGACCTAGAAGATCCTATCCATCAATTCCTTCCATCGTATGAAAGCATTTTTGATCAAAGTATAAGTAAAAGAAACATTACAATCAGACACTTGTTGACACATCGTTCAGGGCTGGCATGGAATGAGAATCTTGTCACTTTTATTGGAAATCCTGATCATAATTTAAACCAGATGTTTGCCTCCAGCGATTGGGTATCGTTCATCTTAAATCAGCCCTTAGAAGCTGATCCTGGTTTTCGTTATAATTTCAATTCTGCAACGGGTGTAATCCTTGCAAGAATTATTCAAAACGTCACTAACCAACCTTTTGATCAATACCTCAATGAGAACATTTTCAACGAACTGGGAATAACCACTTTTTCCATGAATTTGGATCCATCAGGAAATTTTGATGGTGGTCGTGGAGCTTCAATGTCTTTTCTAGATTGGGCCAAATTTGGTTATCTAATGCTTGAAAATGGCATATGGAACGATCGAAGAATTATAGATCCAAACTTTGTTGCAGAAGCGAGCACGGTTCAAATTCCGGTTTCAGGATTTCTCAATCTGGGTTATGGCTGGCGACTTTTTGGCGATACTTTTGATTTCTTACCTGTTGACAGAACGGATATTTATTACATAAATGGAGACATTGGCCAACACCAATTTATATTGCCGTCTCAGAACATGGTCATACAAATCAATGCACGAAATTTCTTTGGTTCTGCCAATCAATCACTAAACTTGTTCATTCAAATTACTAGTACGATTCAATAATCCATGGATCAGGATTCGGACTTACTTCTATTCAGTCAGGTCAAAAACAATGATCTTTCCTCCTATGAGTTGCTCTTTAAAAAGTATTATAAGGAGCTCTACAGGTTTGCTTATTCTTACGTAAGAGATCAGACAATTTCTGAGGAAATGGCACAGGAAGTTTTTCTCTATATCTGGGAGAAAAGAGAGAAAATCGAAGTACAAACTACATTAAAGACTTACTTGTATTCTGCAATTAAGAACAAGTGTCTTAACTATATAAAACTAGAGCTGCCAAAGCAGCAAGCCATGTCGGATGTGAGTGAAGCATTGCTGAGCGTTACCAATGAAAGGATTGATGAGGGAGAAAATGAGAAATTGAAAGTTTATATACAAACTGCGGTAGATGCCTTGCCAACTAAGTGTAGGAAAATTTTTATCTTGAGCAGGAATGCAGGGTTAACCTATGAGGAAATTGCAGAAGAGCTAGACCTGTCCAAGAAAACAGTAGAAAACCAGATGGGAATAGCCTTAAAAAAGCTCAGAGAGTCACTGGAGGCAGTTTATAAGAAATACGTAGACGAAGGTATGTTTAGACATTAATTTTTTTCAAAAAACATTGGGGGTATTTAACCTCCCGATTGACACATGAACGAGATGCCAAAGGAACTAGAGAGATATAACCACCTGAGATACCAGGACAGCTCGTCTGAAAAAGATGGCTTCATTGATTTTCTGTATGAAAATACGAATTCGGAAGCTCCTGAAGTAAATGTTGACGATGCCTGGCTTTCATTGCAAAGTAAAATCGAGGCAGGAAAAACCAAATCAAATTCATGGTTACGAATTGCGGCAAGTATCACCTTACTTGTTGGGCTTTCTATTTTCGTTTGGAAACTTGCTACAACCCCAGATCAAGTAAACATTGCCTCTCTGGATGAGAAAATGAATGTTACGTTCCCTGACGGATCCAACGGAGTCTTAAATACAAACTCAACTTTCTCTTTTCTTGAAAAATTCGGAGATGAGCGCCTGGTTTCATTTGAGGGTGAAGCTTATTTCGATATCAAGAAAAGTGAAAAGCCATTTATAATAGAAATGGGAGAAGTACAGGTTCATGTGCTAGGAACTGCATTCAACCTTGTTACTTCAGATGAAGACGTAGAATTGACAGTGGAGCGTGGATTGGTTGCATTTGAAAAAGATGGAGAACAAACTAAAGTTGAAGCCGGATTGAGAGCTGTATTCACAAGAGCAGACAACAGTATTGTAATTACCGAAAATGAAACATTAAATGTTGCGACCTGGATTGACGGGCTTCTAGAATTCAAC
>JANQST010000533.1 GCA_028279155.1 Cyclobacteriaceae bacterium | reverse complement strand
GAAGTAGACGGGTCTATTACCAATGAAATACAGGATCTAACAAGTGTGCTCACCGAAGGGACTGACGCAGGAGGGCTAGCTATAACCAACCTCGCCAATCCAGTTGCAGCTCAAGACGCCGCAACTAGAAACTACGTGGATACACAAGGGTTCCTAACTGCTGAAGTAGACGGGTCTATTACCAATGAAATACAGGATCTAACGAGTGTGCTCACCGAAGGGACTGATGCAGGAGGGCTAGCTATAACCAACCTCGCAAATCCAGTTGCAGCTCAAGACGCCGCAACTAGAAACTACGTGGATACACAAGGGTTCCTAACTGCTGAAGTTGACGGGTCTACCACCAATGAAATACAGGATCTGACGAGTGTGCTCACCGAAGGGACTGACGCAGGAGGGCTAGCTATCACTAACCTCGCAAATCCAGTTGCAGCTCAAGATGCCGCAACAAGAAACTACGTGGATACACAAGGGTTCCTGACGACTGAAACACAGAATCTATCTTCTGTTCTCTCACTAGGCAATGACGCAGGCGGTACAGGGATAACAAATTTGGCAGATATCGCTGTTACCCAAACAGGCGCCGGGCGAGCTGGATTTTTTACAGTTAGCAATAATGCGCACAACACCGGAGCTCTGGAGGTCTTTACGAATGGTGATGGTAGTAGTTCTTCAATAGCAAGATTCGATAGAGTTGCAGGTTCAACAGGTACAGGAGTCATTATTGACATGAACAGTTCAGCTCAACCTGCTTTGAGTATTTTCGGATCATCAGCTCCGTTCTATATGCCTAATGCCAGTCCGACTGCTGGAGATGTTTTGACTTCCGACAATTCCGGAAATATTACGCTGGAGCCAGGTTTCGGGACAAAATTTGAGACCACTAATTTTCTAGCAGTTAGCTCAGGCGGCGCAGCTAACATCGCCACAGGAGCTACTAACAATATGTTGATGGGTAACACAGTCGCCCAAGCTTTAACCACAGGAGATGATAATATTGCCATTGGAGCAATTGCACTAATCACAGTAACCACTGGAACAGATAACATCGGAATTGGAACAGGGAGTGGTGGCGGAACGCTTTCAACCGGCGTAGGAAATATTTTCATTGGATCTGGAGCAGTTCTTTCTCCAGGTAACCCAGCCTCTGGTGGAAACATCGCCATTGGAAATGGTGCTCAAGTTCAAAATGGTAACTCAATTGCCCTTGGTGCGGGTGCTAATGGTAGCGCGCCGAATTCTACAGCAATAGGAAATGGTGCTACAGCATCCAACTCGGGTTCTGTTGCAATTGGTAATGGGGCTGTTGGCGCCCTAGCTAATACCGTAACATTGGGAAATCCAGGAGGAACACTTTATGACCTTGAGGTCTCAGGAGACATGTCCGTTGGTGGTGTAAGCACCTTTGACGATGTTACAGCTGAAGTGCAACTTATACACCCCACCCTTATCAATTACGACAACACTTCGCCATTTGGCTTTTCTCACATTTTGAATATCAATCAAAATCAAACTTCATCTGTAGAAGATGAATGGTTCGGAGTAGCCAATACAACTGTATTGACTGATGGAACGATTGTTAAGGTGATAAATACATCAACCATGCCAATTACCTTTAATTCTGGTGGGTTGGTAGCCATCCCAGGCGGTGGTGCGTCTTATGTGCTTCCAATAAATGGTGTCATCACCATGATCTGGCTGGCCACTGAAGGTATGTGGTATATTGAGGAGTAATGGCGTGTTTATGAATTTGCAGAATTGATTTACATGCAATCGTAAGTGAAGATGTATTCATCCGTTTCTGTCAGTGAATCAACAAAGACTACTACAGCTGTTAGTGGATAATCATCCTCATTATAAGTGTAAGTATACGTTCCGTTTCGAACCAGACCATCACTTTCATTTTCTACAGCTGTTAGTGGATTATTTGCGGACAAGGCACTTTCGAATTCGTAATCCAAAATCAACACTATGACTGCTGTTGGAAGGTTTAATCTTGATATGGGATTTATTTTGTCATCATAGGTGTAATTGGCAAAATCACCACCTCCGGACTTGGTAACCAAGTTCCCATCAGAATCATACTCATAGGATTCAGATTCTGCTCCTACAGTAATCTCAGTTATTCTCCCATTCTCATCATACGTCATGGTGTAAGAGGAAGTCTCAACGTTACCTTGATCTGTATATTCTGCTTCAATTTTAGAGAGGTTGTCACCTGAATAGGTCAGATCATAAGAATATCCGAAATCGGTTTCCACAGTGGTTAGGGTACCGTCCGTATATTCAAATGTCCATGTATCTCCATCATATTCGTATTTAGTTATTCGGTCAGAATCGTAGGTGAAGAGATCTGAATCGATCATACTTAACAATTTGCATCCGCCCCCGGAGTTTGTTGGTAGTTCGACGATACCAAATTCAGTAAAATGACTAATAGAAGCTGTGACAGTATTGTTTTCAGAATCAACCACAGAGGTAAGATTGGCCCACTCACCATTTTCAACAAAGGCGAGAGTTAGCGCACTCTCATCAATGGATCCCAGGTCGTCATCAGAATAGGTGAAGGTAAGTTGAGCACTGCTGCTAAACTGAAGTCCATCAGGACCTAGATCGTAGACGGTCCCAATATTTCCAGTCGGATGTGATGTAGATTCCACAATCGTTATTTCTGTTTCCTGGCTCAGAGCGTTGCTAGGGACAACCAGTACCACTGTGTTATCGGGGGTTGAAACTGTTCCACCCTCGGACCCTATCATGTTCATATCTGAGTCTGGGTCAGGTGAGTCGTCAGTTGTACATCCTATTAAAATGACAAAAAGACTTAGAATTACTACAAATAAATTTTTCATACTGGACGGGTCTTTTAGCGATATTATCAGTTGTAAGTATCCAATAAATCCTACGGGTTTTAGAAGGATTCATACTCTGGGTCAGCTTAATTAAAATAGCTGTAAACAAAGCTAGATTTGTGAAAATTGAAACTCAATACTCATTGATGAGTAATTTGAGACCAGGAATTAGGTGAGGTTGTTACCATAAAAAGAGTTGCGGCTTTAACTTAAAACCGAGTTCATTTCAGGGCAGTTTTAACTCTTCGAAGAATCCAATAGCTAGCTAAAGGACTCCTTTGTCACGTGCGAATGTGACCAGTTCAGTTGTATTAATGCACCCTGCTTTTCTCAGCATATTTCGCCTGTGAGTATCTACTGTGTTCTTGCTGATAAATAATAAGTCAGCGATCTCCTGGCTGCTGGATCCAATTTTTAAATGTTCCAGGATTTCAATTTCTCTCTTGGAAAAAAAGTTGGAAAAAGCCTGGTTAATGTGCTTGTTGATTTCAGTCTTGACCTTCTCATTTGCTTCTATACGCCATTCCACTTTATCACGCGTATCTAAAAATGAAATATCGGAAAGGATAGAATAGTTGCTTATCATGCGATCACCGGAAAGTTCGAACAAAATTGATTGCCTTAAAATTTTTATGTATTCACCATTCTTCTTTCTAATTCTACATGCAAGGATCGTTACGAAATCTGTTTGCTCGACAGGTTCACCTGTGACGTAGCTTACACTTCCCATAATCAATCGGTTAATCATCTCGAACTCATCCGGGTGAAAGTAAGAAGTGACAAGATCTCTGGTGAATTCTTCCTGATTATATCCCAGTAGTTCTTCTATTCCCCTTTGGTAGCTTATCGAATCTTCGTTCCAATTGAATACATAAATTGCCTGACCCGGTACCAATGGAATTGCATCCAGCATTTCAAACCCAGGATTGTTCGAATCAAAACCCAATAATCGATTTTGGATTTTCATTAGAAAATTCCTCATGTTTTGTTCCGGATCTTGGGTCATCTTATCCACTCTATCTGATGACGAGGTAAATTTTTGTCTACATTAACGAATAACTCGATTTTAATATAGTTTAAAACATAAAAATTCTGCCGAAAAAAGGGAGATGATCTAAAAAGGTAATTGGCAAATAATCCCGGATCGATATCGTACTTCAGGTAGGAGACGACTCATTTCCGGTTTCTGAAATAAAAGTGCTAACAAGATTGTTAAATTCTTCCGGCTGTTCCCAATGTGGAGAATGACCACTGTTGGCTATTACCTGCACCCTCTTTTTCCAAAGTTTTGGAATAGCAATCTCATTAATATAATCCGTATTCACCAAGGCATCTTCTTCACCGTGTATCATCAAGATAGGCTTCATCAAATTTTTTACTATTTCCACCTCATCCTTTATTTCACCCTTTCCAATAGAAGTGCCAACGTATGCACGTGAATTTGGATCAGTATTCAATAGTGCTTGAATCATTTCCTCAGGACTAGCTCCCATCACGTATTCACCAACCAATTTCTTTGCTTCATCGTCAGCTAGTTGCTCTTGAAAAGCAAGGGAAAGTACCGAATTCGGGTGAAATGCATTTGCCATGTCAGCCGGTGAAGCCAAAGGTGGAGTACCAAACACTACCACTCCTCCCATTGCCTCATCCAAATCTTCAGAGACATCCAGAATAATATGACCTCCCAGCGAGTGGCCAACTAAATAGTAGTTGGCTAAGTTTAGTTCGGCAATTAGGTCCTTCAACACTTCTCCATACCCATACAAGCTATACGTATCTTTGGGGTTGGCCGCTTTAGAAGAATTACCATGACCAGGAAGATCAAGAGCAATTAGTTTGAATTTATCGGAAAGGTGGGAGTTGAACTGTTTTTGAAACATCAATCCGTTAAGTGAGTTGCCATGAATAAACAAAATTGAGGTCTCTCCTTGACCCTTTTGATACACCGCAACCTCCGAATTCTTCAATTGAATTATTTCAGGGTTCATCCCTAAATTTATTAAAAAAGTAAATTGTTGTAAGAGTCTGAATACCTCTATTCTACTTTACCATTGGCACGTACTTTTCTTTGTTGTCAATGATAACCCAAAGATTTATTGCAAAAAGCACAAGTGCTACAGGTAATCCGGAAGTATCCGTAATGGTATGAGTTAACATAATTCCAATCACAATGGGAAATATCATAATAGCTCCCAGCGCACGGAACTTTGGTAGTATGAAAAGTAATCCCGCCAGGATTTCAATTCCACCCAGCAAAGGAAGTACCCATCCTATGTTCTTTAACGAGGTAATCAGATAGGTCAAATCTTCAGACATGTTTTCTGGCTGAGGTATGAAGTTTAAAAATTTATTCAGTCCGGAATTGATGAACATCAAACCAAACAATACACTGAATACAAATAGAATTTTGTTTTTCATCTTCCTAATGTTTGGTGCATAGTTAATGTATAAAAAAGGATGATGGGTTACGAAATCGTTTTGTAACCATAAGTTTTTTAATAATATCCTAAACAAATATTTACTATATGCGTTTGTCTTACCAAATTTGCACAATGAATCAATCCCTGGGAGCACTTGAAGAGTTGATTTTATTGCTTGTCCTGCGAGAAAAAGAATCGTACGGGGCAGAGTTGGTAAAGCTCTACATCGAACATATGAATAAGGAAATAACGCTACCCGCGGTAGTGATGGTACTCAAAAGACTGGAAAAGAAAGGTATGCTGCAATCCAGAATGGGCGAACCATCAAAGGAAAGAGGTGGTCGTAGAAAGGTACTCTATAAGGCTACAGAATCAGGTTTTCATGTGGTTGAAGAAGCCATGAAAGCGAAAACACAAATCTGGGAAATGGTCCCAAAATTTTCATAATTCTATGCCAGTACAACATACCCCACCCAAATTGGCGCATTGGTTTCTCAGGATTTTCTGTCGTGCCAAATACCTTGATGAAATAGAAGGAGACCTGCAAGAGGTATATGAATGGAGACTGGCTTCCGGCAAGACAAGGTCAGCCAAGTATCGCTACTTCCTTGATGTATTTAGCGCCATTCGCTTCTACAAAGGAGGCAAGTTCACTTCTATTATCACCAACGCTATGCTCTTCAGTTTTATCAAATCTTCTTTTCGAAATTTCAAAAGACATCTCGGTTACACCACGCTCAACATTTTGGGGCTTGCTTTGGGCTTGACCGCAGCACTCTTTATCCTGGAGTATGTTTCGGAAGAACTGAATTACAACAACAGCTCAGATGCTGCTCAAATCTACAGGGTGTCCAACGACTATTACCGTTTTGGGAAAATGGTTTATGAAAGCAGTATGACATTCTCCGGAGTGGGGCCCGCTATGGCACGGGACCTACCAGAGGTGCTTGAATATGCAAGATTATTTGGCCCAGGTATCAGTCGAGGAAGAGCTATGGTACTTACCAGACCCGATCAACCACAAATTAACTTCAAGGAGCAAAAGCTGTTTTTCGCGGATCCTGCTCATCTCCATTTTTTTGATTTAAAAGTTACACATGGCTCAAATGAATTGGACAAACCAAACACCGTCATGCTTACTGTTGAATATGCAGAAAAATACTTTGGCGGAGTGGAAGAAGCGCTTGGAAAAAGATTGCGCTACAATGACACTCGGCAGAGTCATGAGTTGTTGGTTTCCGGTGTATTCCAGCGACCGGATTTCAAATTGCAAGTAGATGCTGATGTACTGATTTCATATGCCACAGTTGAGCAACCCAATCCTGAAGATTTCGCGAATGATTGGGGAGGTAATTCTTTTATCACTTTCGTGAAGGTGAAGGAGCAAGCAGACCCACGCGCCATCGAGCAAACGATGAGTGACCTTACACTGAAGTATAAGCCAGGTTATTTAGAAAAGAATGAAGAAGGAGAATTCCTACGTGTGAATAGGTATTTCATGACAGGAATTGCAGACATTCATTTGAATTCCAACTATCAAAATGAAGTGGGGCCCGTTGGGGATGCCCTCACTATCCGGATATTGCAGGCAATCGCTTTGTTTATTGTAGTCATTGCCTGGATCAACTTCATCAATCTTAGTACGGCTAAATCTGTAGACAGAGCTCGTGAGGTAGGTGTACGTAAAGTTATGGGTGCAAGAAAAAATGAATTGGTCATACAGTTTTTTACCGAGGCTGTACTTATTAGTAGTATGGCAGTGGTTTTGGCTTTGGTCTTTGTCCTACTTGGCCAACCCCTATTCAATTTGTTTGTAGAAAAAAACCTTTCACTTCAAAGCATTGATATCGGTCGTTTTGGGTTTTTGGCAGGAACTATCTTCATTCTAGGAACAGCACTTTCTGGTTTTTACCCTGCTTTGGTTATTTCCTCACATCAAACAATCAATGCGCTGAAAGGTAAATCAAAGGTCGGTGCAGGTCTTTTGTTAAGAAGAGGATTGATCGTTTTTCAACTACTTTTTAGCTCTCTCCTGATCATAGCGACCCTGGGGATCAACGAACAGCTGAAGTACATGAATAACCAGGATATGGGTTTTGATATGGAGCAGGTGCTGATTCTTCGGGGACCAGTTATCCGCCAGGCAAGTGGAGCAGACAACTTACCTAATATTCAACGCTTCAAGCAGCAGGTACTTGCAATTCCAGGCGTTAGTCATATTGCTACTTCATCAGTTATCCCCGGACAGGGAATATTACGTGGGTTGGCAATATCACGTGTAAGGGAAAGTGAAGCTGATATGAAATCAATAGAGCGAGTGGTCATAAGCAACGACTTCCTTTCCACAATGAAAGTCAACTTCCTTGCAGGTAAAGATTTTGATGATGAAATGGTTGGCTACTTGCCTATCATTCTAAATGCTTCGGCTGCCAGAGAACTCGGATTCAACGATCCTACTGATGCTTTAGGCCAGACCATTTATGAGTTTACGAGGGAAGAAAGAAAGGTTGTTGGCGTGATTGAAGATTATCATCATGAATCACTAAACCGCTCGATTGATGCCATGTATTTTGTGAGATATGAAACTTACGATGCTTTTTACGCCATTCGTCTAACTTCAGAAGAAGTTGCTACAACGCTTGAAAGAATTGAAGAATTATACAAGGTTGCCTATCCTGGAAATCCAGCGGAGTACTATTTTCTTGATCAGTTTTTCGGAAGACAATACAAAAAGGATGAGGTAAACCGTAAAGTATTCAGCGCGTTTGCGATCATGGCCATCATTGTGGCATGTCTGGGTCTCTATGGGCTTTCTTCGTTTTCTGCTGTTCAGCGCACAAAAGAAGTAGGTGTTAGAAAAGTGCTCGGCGCAAGTATTCCTAAGCTCTTTTTATTGTTATCAAAGGAGGTATTCCTGTTGGTATTAATGGGCTTTTTGATTGCCGTTCCTTTGGCGTGGCTGGGGATAGAAAGCTGGTTAAACGAATTTGCATACCGAATGTCAGTGAGTCCGTTTCTCTTCATTATTCCACTGTTGATCATCATGCTAATTACACTTTTCGCAACAGGAGTCAGGATTTTAAAAGTTGCAATAGCCAACCCTGTGGAGTCGTTAAGATATGAATGAATTCATCCGATTTTCTACTAAAAATATCAATCTTATAACTAAATGAAAAAACCACTCTTCTTTATCAGTAGCCTATTCTTTGTAGTAGGAATCGTTGCTTGGTCCGTAAAACCTTTTTCTGAACCAACATCACCGACCGAACAACTCAACGAGTACGAGAAAACACTGGAAGATGCTGACCTATCATCCAGAATGGCAAAATACGGTGTTCCAGGCACCAGTCTTGCAGTCATTAAAAATGGAAAATTGGATTGGGCAAAAGGGTATGGATTAATACAAGCAGGAAAGCTGGAAAAAGTAGATTCCGAAACAGTATTCTCAGTTGGTTCAGTAAGTAAGGTGGGAACAGCTGTAATGACATTGAAATTGTATGAAGGCCAAAAAATTGATATTGATACGGACGTAAATAACTATTTAAAATCCTGGAAAATTCCAGAAAACCAATACACTCAAAGTCAAGCAGTGACACTAAGGCACATCATGTCACACACAGGAGGACTTACTGTGCATGGTTTTGCTGACTTTAATCCGAATGAAACATTGCCCACTACGGTTCAAATATTAAAAGGTGAGGGACCAGCCAAGAATTCTCCCGTTCGTGTTGATATTCCTGTTGGAAGCAGGTATCGCTATTCAGGTGGTGGAACAACGGTAGAGCAAATGATGATTGAGGATCTCACAGGTCAGCTCTTTCACGAGGCTGCAGAACGTATTTTGTTTCAGCCACTGAACATGGGAAGAAGCAGCTACGAGAATCCGCTCCCAGGAGCAATGGGAAATATTGCGATGGCACATAATCGAAGTGGCAGACCTGTTGCTCTACCTAGAGGTTATCAAAGCATGCCTGAAACTGCAGCTTCCGGTTTGTGGACCACTCCTTCAGATTTTGCTAAAATCATGATTATGCTGATGCAGGCTTACCAAGGAAAACACCACTACTTAAGCCAAAATACGCTACAGGACATGATGACTCCTGTAAGCCCAGGTACCTATGGGCTAGGTCCCAGAATCAGAAAAGAAACAGGTGACATTTTGTTTTCCCATGGAGGTGCAAACGAATCTTACCGGGCACATTTCATTGGTTCGATCCATAAGCAAAGTGGCATCATCATATTCACAAACGGAACACGAGGCTCGGAGCTGATTGATGAGCTGTTGCCTTTATTTGAAGGTTTGCTTTTTTAGGAAATATATTTGGCATCAGCAAGAAGCTCTTTCATAGTTTGATTTCACAACAGGGTCAGATCAAAATTGCGATTGTCCAATGAGTTCATTCTTTTTGAGATGTGTATAATCAAAATCTGCTTGATCATCTCAATTCATTCCTAAAGCTAAGTGAGCTGGAAGTAGCTGAACTGAATCAACGAATTACTACTAAGAAGTTAAAGAGAAGACAATTTCTTCTAACAGATGGAGAGGTTTGCAGTCACTACAATTTCGTAGTTGAAGGGTGCTTCAAAATGTATAAAGTTGATGAAAATGCAAAAGAGCACAATATACATTTTGCAGTAGAGAATCAATGGATTACCGATATAGGAAGTTTTCATTCTGAAAAACCAAGTGAGCTTTACATTGAAGCATTAGAGCCGTCGGTGGTTCTACGGATCTCTAAGGATGATTTAATTTATTTCTACAAGGACAACATCAAGATCAATCGAATTTTTAGAGTGCTGGTTGAGGAAGAATTTATTAAGCTTCAAAATAGGTTGCTCCAAACAATTAGTACATCAGCAGAAAAACGATACGCTGATTTTATGGAGCGTTATCCAAACCTCTTTAACAGAATATCAAACGTCCAAATTGCCTCTTACCTTGGGGTGACCCCTGAATTCTTAAGCACTATTCGCAAGCGAATGGCCAAGTCTTAAACTACATTAAGATTCATTCTTAAACTTCTTAATAGGTACCAAAGCTAGTCCTATTTGACTTTTGCATTGAAACAAAAAAGAATGCTATGAACAAATGTTCAATCGTGCTATCACTACTGCTAGTCATAGCAGGTTGTGAGCCAAAAAATCAAAGTGAAAAAGAAAATCATGAAATCATGCAAAAAGAAGAAAAACAAAAAATAGAAGCACTTTTAAATCGATATAAAAGTGCCTTAAATACATCGGATGCAGTCTTAGCTCAAAGCTTATATACAAAGGATGGAATTTTTATGCCAACCGAAGCTCCATCTGCAATAGGGTCTGAAAACATTCTTAGCTCCTATGAGTTTATCTTCAGTCAGATTCAACTCAATATTGAATTCTTTATTGACGAAATTGAAGTTGAGAGTGATTTTGGCTTTGCAGTCACGAGTTCCAGGGGAACAACATTGATCCATGCAACTGGCGATACCATTCCAGAAGCGAATAGAGAGCTGTTTGTTTTTGAAAAAATAGATGAAGAGTGGAAAATCGCGAGATATATGTTTAACAAAACAGAACCGAAGAAATAGCCATGAAAGCTGCTGTAACGACAAAGGCCGGTAATCCAGATGTTATTGAAACTCAAGAAGTGCCCAAACCTGAAATTAAAGCAGGTTGGGTACTAATTAATGTCAAAGCATTCGTCCTTAACCGATCTGAACTTTTTACAAGACTAGGTGAATCCCCAGGTGTTGAATTTCCTCGAATTCAAGGAATAGAATGTGTAGGTGT
>JANQST010000529.1 GCA_028279155.1 Cyclobacteriaceae bacterium | reverse complement strand
TCGTTCCCGTTAAGGTCCTCTGCTGTTCTTCCGGCCAACCGTCCACTAGCAGCGTCAGGGTTAGCAATGGATTCAGGTATGTCTATCGAGAAGCGCTCAGGAAGGATGTTTGCTCCTGGGGCTGGAGTGTCGATAGAGTCGTCGCATGACACTGAAAACAAAAGCAGCGTCACCAATAAAATAAGTGTTAAGAAATTTATCTTTTTCATGATATTTTTCATTTTGTTCATTATTCAACTTCTTGATTTGACTCTATCACACACAAGTAACAATTGACCCTAGAAAAAACTTTAAAAAAGTTGAATTTTGTTTGTAACATGCTGACTATAAAGTAATTAATTTCTTCTTCATTGTATCATGGTAGAGTCAGAAATGACCATAGATACCGAAAAATAGCCCACGGCCCCTTCAGATAGATTAGTGAGCACGTTACCAGCAGCTACATCAAATCCACCACCCCTCCAGTCGACCTCCGCAAGAAAAGACCTTAAGAAATTTTGATGTTGAGGTGTCAGTGAATATTTCTTTCTATAAAGTGTAGCTCCTTTTGGGAAAGTAAGTGGTTCTTTATCAGGCGCGAAAGTCTTGGTGATGTCGATCACATCCAATGTATAGAAAAATGCTTCTTTCGTAACAGGTAATTGACCACCCATATCATTATCCTCATTCCACGTAACCCTTACCTCTGTCATTGAGGGAATAGTTTCGTTATGAACATACTCTAGCATTCCACTGTCAATCTCTTGAACGGTCAAAGGTGGCAGAGGTGTACCAACAGCGGAGGTGGCAAAGGCTACGTATTCATTCTCGTTATGCATGATGTAAAGTATGTACCATTCATCATGAAGTGCCTGCAATGTGTCAGTCAGATAGATCCCAGGCCGGCTATCATCGTGCTCTAGAATGAAATTGATATTATTGACTTGGATTAAAACAAAGGCATCTGTTACTGGTGGAGATACTTGATTGAGATCACTAAATGTTTGACTCAGCCTGATTTCTTGTCGGACACGTTCATTGGTGAGTCTGCCTTCAACCACTAGGAGTGGCTGATCGATTAGTTCCAATCCCTGATCTGATACTTCTTCACAGCTGTAAGTAATGAAGACTAACGGGACGATATATTTTAATAAAGATCTCATAGTTTGAAGGAGTATGAAAGAGATGGGACCACCTGATACACAAAACGATGAGTAGGAGTTAATCGCTCAGCATTATTTATGGCTGTTGGAACCCTAAAATCACCGTTTTCTAACACAATCTTGTTAAAGCTTCTGAGTATTGAATTCTTTTGACCGTAGAAATTAAAGATTGAAACGGTCAAATAATGATTGAATTTCCGATCGATCTTATTCAATCGATGTTGCCAACCTAAATCCAGCCGATGATAGGTAGGCAAGCGGTTGTTATTCTTTTCCGCATAAATAGGAACCGTTCGTCCTGAGAACTGGTAAAAGGAAGTAGGGGTGGTGATCGGGGCTCCTGAACTAACGAGTAATGTTCCTGAAAAATTAGTCCTGGTGGATTTCTTCATGATCGCATTGATAGCCAAATGACTGGGTCTATCTGATACGGCCGGGTAGGAGCGATCATTATTTATTCCTTTGATTTTTCGAATTGATCTTGAAAAGACATATGAAATACTACCGGTAAGTTTTCCTGTTTTTTTTGTGAGCATACTCTCAATACCATATGCCGTTCCGTCTCCTGCACGAAGCTCCGTTTCAAACTGTGGGTTTAGCAATAACTGGGCCTGGTTGGCATAATCCAACTGGTTTTGCATGTGCTTATAATACCCTTCCAGACTAAGCTGCCATTGCTCACGATCATGAGTCCAGCCCAGAGACACCTGATCAGCTAGTTGAGGCTGGATGTTGATGCTGGCAGGAAGCCATACCTCAAGATTGTTGAAGGGGCTAATTGAATTGCTTATGAGATTGATGTATTGCGCCGAACGTGAATAATTAAAATTGAAAAAATTTCGGTCATTCAAAATATGCGTCAGTTTTATTCTCGGCTCAAGGTTTGAATAGTCATTATAAGGATCTCTTGTTTCGTAAGTAGTGGTATCAATCACCTGGTAGTCTTCGTTGATCCCATATTCAATGGTTCGACCAAAATTTGTCCAGGAGCTTAGCCGAAAGCCATAGGTGAGTAGCCATTTTTCAGAAAATTGTTTTTCATTACTATAGTAAAGCGAAAACTCACTTGCATTTCTTTTGGGCACAAATGGAGCCCCGTTCTCAGGTGCTCCCTCCAGGTTTCCAGGATTGAAATTATGGCCGCTCAATTTGAAACCAAATTTTAGCGTACTGGAAGGATTTCTGTATAGAGTGAAATCAGTTTTCACACTAGCATTTACAATATGGTTGGCCCAGATTACTACAGGACTTGAGATCATTTTGTATTCGTATTTACTGGAGTAGAAGGTAGTATTGGAAAAGAGTCGGTCACTGAAAATATGATTCCATCTGATCGTCCCGGCAATGTTTTGCCATGTTAATCCTTCATCTTGTAAGTACTCGTCATTACTTGAAAAAATCGAAAGGAACAGACGGTTGCTATGATTGAGTTTTAGGTTGACTTTTCCTGTTAAATCAGAAAAAACGAACTCATCCAGATCCTCACTACTAAGCAGGGTTTTGATGTGGGACCGTCGACCAGATAAGAAAAATGAACTAGCGTCTTTCTTTATTGGGCCTTCAATTGCCAATCGTGTCGAAATCAAGCCCAATCTTCCAGTCATTCCAAATTTCTTGAAATTACCATCACGGGTCCGTATATCCATCACGGATGAGATACGCCCCCCAAAATCAGCTGGCGCATTTCCTTTATACAATTTGATGTCCTTGATTGCCTCTGGCATGAAGGAACTGAAAAGACCTAGAAGGTGTGCAGGATTGTAAATCGGAGCTTCATCTACCAACATCTGGTTTTGATCCCGACCTCCTCCGCGAACATTAAAGAAGGTTGAACCATCTCTGAAAAGCTGAATGCCAGGCAAAACATCAAGCGACTTAATGACATCTGGTTCCCCAAGGGCTGACGGTTTTTGTAAAATAGTAGCGTTATCGAGCAGTGTAACATTTGAATGGATGTTCTCTACGAGCTGAGCCGAATCACTTGGTGTAATTACAATTTCCTGAAGAAATGCGGTTGTTGTATTAAGACCAAAATCCATGTTGATGTCCGTATTCAAGCTCACATTTTCTATTACCTCTTCATATCCGATGTAGGAATACTTCAACGTGTACCTGCCTTCTGGCAAAGACAAGGAGTAAAATCCATATGGATTCGTGATTGTTCCAGCTCCGAGTTCTTCAACAAGGACTGTAGCACCAATCAATGATTCTCCATCAGAACCGTCACGTAGATAACCACTGATAGTAAAAGCTCGGTCCTCAGTAGTAGTTTTTCTGGCTCTTCTAAGAATCATTTTGTTCTCAGTCCAAATGTATTCGATCCTCATCCCGAGGAATACTTCATCAAGTGTCTCCTGTAATGTTTTGCTATTGACTTCCAGAGTTATTTTATCGTTAATAGGAATATTTCGGGTGCTGTATGAAAATGTAATGCCAGTTTGATTGGCAATCTGATTCAATACTTCGAAAAGGGGATCCTTCCTTATATTAAGCGATACAGTTTTGCTAAAAACATCATCCTGACCATGAGAACCAAAGGCCAAAAGCACAAAACAAAGCACAAATACCGAACGGGTGATGTTCATAGATTATTCAACAACCACTTCCACTGATTTCAATACCCCTGGATGTTTCCGTAATGGTGAGATCCAAGGTGACTTTTAACACCTCTAAAATGGATGTTAAAGATTGATTTTCAAAGGAAACGGTGACCGGACAGTTTTGAACTTCTGTTCCACTAATGAAAAGTTTGCTATGAAAAGCACTGTTGAGAACTTCTACAACATTATCCAGTGACACATCGTTAAAAGTGAATTTTTTAGTTCGCCATGACATAAAATTCACATCGTTGTTGAATACCTTAAATAGCTGACCTGATTGTTTATTTAGGATACCTTTTTCTCCAACTTCCAATACAACCGAATTACCCTGGTAGCTGACTTCTACCGTACCTGTCACGACAACAACTTCTGCTGTTGGCTTATCTTCCAATGCTTTTACATTGAATGAAGTACCAAGAACTTTGATGTCGAAGGAAGATGTGTGTATGATAAATGGTTTTGATTCATCTCGTTCTACATCAAAATAAGCTTCACCTTTAAGCGATACATCTCGAGATTCTTTGCCGTAAGAAGGCGTATAGACCAATTCAGATGATGCATTCAATGTGACAGATGTTCCATCTCCCAATACTTTAGTTTGTATTTCCTGAGCTACAATGGTTGTATTGTTGTCCCGGGTAGAAAAGAAAATCACGAATCCTATACTTGCAAACAGGATAATAGAAGCTGCAATTCTAAGTAAAGAAAATGAAGTGCTTTTTTTACCTGAATCATTGCGTATGGCTTTTCGAAGGCGGACCCATTCCTGATCCGCTTCAGCTTGCGTAATACCTTTGGCTTTTTCAGCACCATCCCACGTTTTGACCAACTCATCATGGAATGTTTTATTGGTTTCATCTTCGGCCAATAATTCTTCTAGCCTGACAAGGTCTTCCGTGGAACCTTCACCAGAGAGTTTCAATGTTGTTAAATGGATCAACTCGCTATGGATATCGTCTTCTTTCATGATCTCATTATGGTCACACATAAATGCCTCATAACCCTAGAATTATGTGAATAAAAAAACAAAATAGAATCAAGTAATCTTTGAGATCCTCTCGCAACAATTTCAAAGCCTTGGACATTTGAGCCTCTATCGCTTTGACTGTGATCCCCTCCAGTTCAGCTATTTCAGCATACTTTTTTCCTTCGAACCTGCTTAGATGAAAAATCCTTCGACATTTGTCAGGTAGGTCTTCTAACGCTTTCAGTATACGCTGTTCCAATTCAGATTCTTCAACATAATCCCTGGATTCAACAAATGCAGGGACATCACTGGCTTCTGTAACAAGGTCATGCCGGACAATCTTCTTTTGATCACGTAAGTAATTCAAACAGCGATTATGAACAGACTTGAATAGATAAGGTTTGATCGGCTCATTAAGGTCAATCGAATCTTGTTTTTGCCAGAGGTTCAAAAAGACATTATGAACAATGTCCTTGCAGCTGTCTGTGTCATGCACATATTTTTTAGCGAAAGAGCACAAGAAAGGATAGTACTCTTTGAAGATCGATTCAAAGTCTTCTTCACTAAAATTCGTCTGTGGTGACAACTCTCTTAAGGATGATACAAAGCTAATTTACAACCGTATAAGTATTGTTTCAGGTTTCTCAACATGAATTAATGGAATTCACATGACTGTAGGATATCATAAGGGTCCTACGAATGACGTGTGTCTTAAATATGTCTCTCATTCTTATAATCATGTCCCTATTTTTGATTATGTTGAGAGGCTTTTAAAACCATTTAGTATGAAGACTTTATTAGCCGCGGTTATTATCCTTATTCTATCCGGATGCTCGTCCTATGATTATGTTGTTGAATCAGATTATAGTTATACAGGTGATTTCAACAAATATGACTCCTTTGAATTTGCTCAAATTGAAGGTTTTAATGGCACAGTCGAGGAAAAAGAAGTTATTGAAAAATATGTCAAAAACACCCTTACAGCCTGGGGGTATTCCCGTGAAACAAGAAAACCAGGTCTTATTGTCTTTTACTCTGTTTTTTATGAAGATTTCAGTTTCAGAGGATTTAACCAACCAGACTTTCAGGCATGGTTGAGATCAAACTATTCAGATAAGGATCTGGTGTTCAAGAAAGACACACTTCCTGATGGATCCTTAACAGAGGCCTTGAGAGGAGGAGCCAGGTATTATAAGGAATATTACGACTCTGAGGACTACATCATGCGAGAAGGCACAGTGTTGATCTCATTCGTTGATCGACGTAAGCGTAAGACAGTATGGCAAGGATATGCCTCAGGTGTCTTTGGTCAGGATACTGAAAAGAACGAACGAATCATGAGGTCAGCAGTTATCCGAATAATGGATGAATATAAATTGTTGGCTTTCGGTTCGAACTCCTAGACTTTTCGAAACATTACAAATGCATTGACAAAACCTAGGTCTTTATGATGAAATGCCTCCGGAATTTCACCAATAACCTCAAATCCTAGTTTTTTCCAAAGCTTAACGGCAGTTTCATTGGTTTTCACTACAATATTGAATTGAATGGCTCGATAGTCTAGCTTTTTCGCTTCCTCGATAGAATGTCTTCCAAGTAGTTCTCCAATACCTTTTCCCCTATGATCCGGGTGGACGATATAACTTCCATTCGCAATGTGCGAACCAAGGTCCGGTTGATTATTCGTGAGGAAATAGCTGCCGCAAACTTGATTTTCTACTTCCGAAACATAGATGTGATGTGAATTGGATAACCAATAATCCATGATCTTTCTCCTTGATGAGGAGGGATCGAACACATAGGTATCGCCTTCCTTAATAACAAGGCTGGCTATTTCCCAGATTCGCGCTTCATCATGAATATGAGCTTTTCGTATGGTTATTTGCTGAGACATCTCATAAAAGTAGTCATCTACGTAAAATAAACGTAGACGTCTACATTAATTAATTATCGTTTCGCCAAAAATTCTTTCTTGTATCGAATCCAATAATATTAATGTTTTCAATGAATAGAAATATTGGAAACGGAAAACCTTAATTCACTAAGTGGTGTTTTATTTGCTTGGCAACTGAAACAACATGAAAGTAGATATACTAGGCATAGTGGCTCACCCCGATGATGTTGAGCTCTCTTTTGGTGGAA
Source organism: Cyclobacteriaceae bacterium (assembly GCA_028279155.1). Lineage (GTDB taxonomy): Bacteria > Bacteroidota > Bacteroidia > Cytophagales > Cyclobacteriaceae > Ekhidna. The sequence goes on along the minus strand of JANQST010000529.1, from coordinate 186 downwards.
CATTGCTGGTTCATCAAAGGAAAGGCTATAAAACCGGGATTATCGACCTGACTGAAGGTGAATTAGGCACCAGGGGTACTCCTGAAATTCGGGCAAAGGAATCCGCTGAGGCTTCAAAAATTCTTGGATTGTCAGTTCGTGATAACCTGGGATTAGCCGATGGTTTTTTTCAGAACTCGAAAGAAA
>JANQST010000335.1 GCA_028279155.1 Cyclobacteriaceae bacterium | reverse complement strand
GTTGTATTTCTACTTCTAATATATTTCAAAACATGGTTGGATTTTTCAAAAACAGGAGCACCACTTAGTCCACCGTTGCCAATTTTTTTAACGATCGATTCTGATGTTTTCAGTCCATTTCGATCGATCGTGGTATTGGAAACAATCAGTCCGTCAAGATTGAGATCGGCAGTAATTTCTAAAATGTCATCTAATTGAGATTCCTCAAGATCCGGAGCTATTTTGAGTAAAATTGATTTATTCGTGCCAGTTTGTTTGTTTTCCTCAATCAGTGTCGCGAGTAGTTTTTTCAACGGTTCCTTTTCTTGGAGCTCCCTAAGTCCTGGTGTATTCGGAGAACTGACATTAACAACGAAGTAATCAACATGATCCTTAAGCGCATTGAAGCATTTGAGGTAGTCGTTCAGAGCGTTCTCATTTGGGGTTACTTTGTTTTTTCCAATGTTACCTCCCACGATAACATCTGACTTTCGTTTCTTCAACCTTTTTACAGCTTCTTCAACACCTTCGTTGTTAAAGCCCATCCTGTTGATCAGCGCCCGATCCTTCTTCAAGCGAAACAATCTAGGTTGATCATTACCTGGCTGTGCTTTTGGAGTTAGTGTTCCGATTTCAATAAAGCCAAAACCGAGATTGGAAAAATCGTCAATGAGCTCAGCATTTTTATCAAATCCTGCAGCCAGACCTATTGGATTTTTAAATTTTAAGCCAAATAATTCCTTTTCCAATTTTGGATGCTGGTAGTTGTAGGAGAGACTGATTACTCCTTTGGTAAATGGGAATTTCAGTGCGATTCGAAGAAGTTTAGTAGTGAAATGATGTGCTTTTTCCGGGGTGAGTAAGAAGAGAAGTGGTTTAAAAAGTTTATACATCAACTTCTGGGATGAAATTCTTTAATGACCTGTTTTAGGTAGTCGCGATCCAGGTGTGTGTAGATTTCTGTTGTGGTTATAGATTCGTGACCCAACATCTCTTGCACGGCTCTCAGATCCGCTCCGCCCTCTATCAAATGTGTTGCAAAGCTATGACGAAAAGTATGAGGACTGATATTTTTCTTCAATCCGATTTGGGCACTCAGCGTTTTGATGATGGTGAAGATCATCACACGCGTCAGGCTTTTTCCTCTCCTGTTCAAAAAAAGGTGATCTTCAAATCCTTTTTGAACAGGAATATGAACCCGAACATGTTCTCGATAAAGATTGATATGTTTGAGCGCATCTCTGCCAATAGGAACGAGTCGTTCTTTGCTGCCTTTTCCAACAACTTTTATGAAACCAATATCCTCATGGACGTTGCTAATTTTCAGTTCAATCAATTCCGATACGCGAAGGCCCGAACTATATAAAGTTTCGAGCATTGCCCGATTCCTGGTCCCTTCTGGCTTAGATAGGTCGATTGCACCAAGAAGTTCTTCAATCTCGGGGAAGTCAAGTGTATCTGGTAGTTTTCTTCCCAATTTCGGCGCTTCCAATAACTCGGATGGATCTTTGGTTATCACTTCTTCATAGATCAGGAAGCGAAAGAAGGCTTTTAATCCCGAGACCATTCGCGCCTGTGAGTAAGGAGACATCCCCAACTCATTAATAAATTCAATAAAATCAATTAAGTCTTGTTGGACAATTTTAGTAGGAGGAGTATCTCGTTCATTTATCTCAAGAAATTCCTGAAGCTTACCAATGTCAGATAGATAGGCATCAACCGAATTAGGGGCCAGAGACCGTTCAAGCTTCAGATAGCTTCTGAATTGCTTAGTGTAAGTATTCCAGGACAAGCCGACTAGTTATTAGTTAAATGGTTAAATAGTTAATTGGGTAACTTCGTGATCACAAATTAACTACTTAACTAATCAACTAATTCATCAATAATTGAAAATACTGATTCTCAACGGACCCAATCTGAACCTACTTGGAAAGCGTGAACCAGAGATTTATGGCAACCAAACCTTCGAAGACTATTTTGGAGAACTGAAAGCTCGTTTTAATAATCACGATCTTGAGTACTATCAATCCAATCATGAAGGGGAACTTATCGATAAGCTTCACGAGGTAGGTTTTACCTATGATGGCGTGGTAATTAATCCCGGAGGATATACACATACATCTATCGCTTTAAGAGATGCTATAGCAGGAATTACAACTCCTGTTTATGAAGTACATATCTCCAATCTTGCAGAGCGAGAAGAATTCAGACAAAAAAGCTATGTCAGTGACGTTTGTATCGGCTCAATTAACGGAATGGGTTTGGAAGGTTATGCCATTGGCATAGATCATCTTCTTGGTTAATATTTATCTCCCTGATCGGCAAGATTAAATCCCTTATCAAGTACTTCCTGTCGTTTTTTCTTATCAAATAGAATCGGATTCGTATGATTGAAATGAATCATGTAAACTTTTGACTTCACTTCTTCTGACTCATTGGCAAAAAGATTCATAGTCTCAACGACAAACGGATGTGGGATGTCATTTATACTTCGATTCGGAATTTCTCCATCTTCGAAAAACGAGGCATCCAGAAAGGCATAATCAACATTCTTTACTTCCTCTACAATACTTCTTTCCCATAGTTCCCATTTGTTAATGTCTGGAATAAAAAGGTAGGAGTTTTGACCCGTTTCGATTTTGAATCCAGCAGTCTCAGAATATTCATCTCTATGCGGAACTGCGAAAGGTGTGACGGAAATCTTCACATTGAGCTCAATTTTCTGATCTGCCTGGCAATCAATCAGGTCAATGTTTTTTAGTTCAACCAATTGACTCCAAGGCCCATTGGTCTCCAGGTAGTTTTGCATTTTTGGCAATGAATAAACCTTGACTCCAGAAGCATGTATCGCTTCACGTCCAAGGCTCATCAATCCTACATAATGACCAATATGCGCATGTGTTAAAAATATTCCTTCTGGTAAGTATTCGTACTCCCAATTGGTTTGTTCGTGAAAAAACTGGAGCTGATCATCCATATCAGGCGTTGCTTCAAAAAGCCACCATTTTTTGGATTCAGTGTCCACCAGTGCCAGCGAAACTACAAAGCGTTTTAGCGATGGATCTTTGAATGCCAATTGACATTCATTTTTGCATC
>JANQST010000514.1 GCA_028279155.1 Cyclobacteriaceae bacterium | reverse complement strand
AAAAAAGGAAATCCATTTGGACAGATTGTACTTGAAGATTTTGGAGATAACCATACCTTCTATCTTTTCTCCAAAGATTATCTCAAATTCAAACCGATGTTGGAAAAGGGGTGGTTTCTATATATCTCAGGCACAGTCCAAAATCGATGGAATAGTGAAGAGCTAGAATTCAAGATCCATAACATCGAACATCTAAGTGAGATTAGAGAAAAAATGACAAAGGGCCTTGAACTTAACGTTAGACTCCAAGATGTGAACTCAATTATCGTTGACGAGATCGAACGCATCGCCGGGCTGTTCCCGGGGAACTGTATCTTGAAGCTGACACTCTCAGGAGTGCATGATGACCGTGCAATAAATTTGGATATGTTGAGTAGAAAGTTCACAATTGACCCGTCAGATGAGCTAATTAAAGAATTAAAATCTATAGAAGAGGTCAATTTCAAAATCTTATCAAAGAATTAATGTGTCAACTACCTAACAATCCTGACGAATCTCCTCACTTGATAAACTATTCCGCATATCTTTGTGTTCACCTATTAACACAAGGATTAATAAAATTTAAAGTCAAATAACAATGTCAAAACCTGTAGAAATAACTGACAATAATTTCAATGAAATTATCAATTCAGACCAGCCAGTATTGGTAGATTTTTGGGCTGAATGGTGTGGGCCATGTAAAATGATTGGACCTGTTGTCGAAGAATTAGCTTCAGATTACGACGGGAAAGCTGTTATTGGGAAAGTAGATGTTGATGCCAATCCTGAGGTTTCGGCAAAATTTGGAATTCGTTCCATTCCAACACTTCTTGTTTTCAAAAATGGTGAAATCGTTGACAAGCAAATCGGAGCAGTGCCTAAAAGTGTTTTAAGTCAAAAGCTTGATGCACAAGTGGCCTAAGAATATTTATAACTAGACTTAAAGCCTCTTCTGAATTGAAGGGGCTTTATTTTTTGTACCAAAAAGGAATCCGGGCAAGGTTCTCGTATTCATTTCTCGTAGAATCACCCTCTTCAAATTTTCTTACTTTTCGCAGCCTTAGCACATTTTCACCATGTCTGAAATCATTCGTTGCAATGGTTGTCAGCAGCCCTCTTTGCTCCTTTGATGGATGCTCGTAGAAATAGTAACTCAGCTCATTGTAAACAGAATCATTTACTGCAATCTCATAAATCGAACTAAGGCATGAGATGGATTGATCAAAATCTTCCTCTGAATAGTTCTTTCCTGTGATTATAAAATTTTCGTCGTCCATCCTTACCTCCATTCTCCAATTCAGGCCATCATCTTTGATGGGTTCGAAATCAGGGCAATGTTCCAGCACCACTGAGTTATCCAGAGGGTCATAACGAATAAAAAGTTGAAAGAAAGGCTGTATGACATACTGAGATTTTATGCTGGCAATTTCCACATAATCATCCTCCGGACGCTCATCGTCATAAAAATTGGCCGACATCAAAAACTGGTTGTCTGCCTCTGGAAAATACTGATGTTGGTCAAACCTGAACAAAAGCGTGCCAACGAACAACGCAGCTGCGAACCCGTAGAGCACACGAATACGCTTCTTGGTGAATTTGCTAATCATATAGTAGTAGATGCTTCTGCTCAGCACCGCCAATGTGATGATGCTATAAAATCGATACACTGGATAGTATACTTTCCTCAGCCATTTCAATTTTTTGAAAAACCCTAATGTGAAATAGTCAATCATGTAAATGATACCGGTTAGAAACAACATTATAAATGTAATCGCAGCAGTGATCCCAACCAGATTATCAACGCTCTCCGGGGTTATCTCACCGATGGTATTCAGAATTATGGCTGCCGCCCCAAAGGTCAGGAAGAACATCCCAAAAGAGAGGAGCATCGAAATAACCAGAAAGGCAAAAGCAAAAATGACACTACATATTTCGTCAAGTTTAAAAACCAGCTGGTCCAGGCTGATTACCTTTTTCTTCAGCCGGTCGGTGAAAAAATCATTGTATTTAAGCACGTTAAAATCAATGTTTGACTGCACCGATCGAAGACCGATCGCACCGATCCAAAATCCCCTCAGCATGAGGTGAGCAATCAAGCAGTAGGTAAGCGCTTGTAGAGATACTTTCAAAAGTCCCAGAAAAATGAAACCAAAGGTTAGGACACCATCAGACAAATTATACTGGTACCTGAGATCTCTCAAAAAATCCTCAAAAGCCTGATCCCCCATAATCAATAGGAAGATCGTAAATGCAGAAACCAACAGTTCAAGCTGCCAGCTCTCACGCTCCAATTTCTTTAACCACTCACCTATTTGATTTTCAGGGATGTTGCTCATAGTTTTAGGTTAAGTTATGTCTAAAGATAAATGAAAGCTTGAATCAGTACCTCATCAAGAACTTGGTTGATGCTAGACGAAGTTGTGACAATTCTAGATATCAAACTGTCTTTCGCAGACATTCAATTCATAATCGCGGAAAACCTAACCTGATCCCTGTTTCCTTCTGTATCTACAACCGTTAATGTATGCCTTCCTTCCGTCAACTTAAGCGGAAAAGAAGGTTTCTTAACTGTACTACCCAGAAGTTCATCATTCAAATACCAGAACAACTCTCGGTTTGGGAATTGTGAAGCTACTTTGCTCACCATCGATTCGTATTCGCCATCAAAATCCTTTGGAATAAAGATCTTGGCATTTTGCAGAGGGTAAATAATTTGAAGAATATCTTGTTCTTGCTTTACGAGACAGGCAGGATTGTGGACAGGCTCGATCTCTACCAAATTACCATTGTTCCGTAAGTAGTAGTTAATATCTGGAGTGAATTTAAGATGATGACTTAAGTTTTGATTTCCAGACCAACAATGGGAACAAACAGCATATTCAACTCCTTTATTTTCTAAATAAAATCGTTGATGATAGGGACAAATCTTCAATGATTTCATATTGATAGGTGCGTTAACCTCATCTCTATGAGGACAATTGCTCCCGGCATAAAAACCTGTCTCTCGGCAAATATTTACCTTGACAAAATCTTTAGGTTTGAACTCATACCAACTTTGTCTATCATCAGGCAATGCATTGAAAATGTTAAAGAGCAATGGCCCTGCACTCTTCATCCCTGCAATGCTATTGTTGGATTCTCCATCAAAGTTCCCAACCCAAACGACAACAGTCCATTTTGGAGTTGAGCCAGCTGCCCACGCATCCTTATGACCATAACTTGTCCCTGTTTTCCAGGCAATCGGTCGCTGGGAACTATATTTTTTCCAGTAGAATTCTAATCCTGGTCTTAGCAACTCCTTCATTTCTTCCAAAATTAGATGTGAAGCACCTGCACTCACTAATTGGGCTTGAAAGCTTCTAGATTGGTTTTCCAAGTAGCTAATGTTTCTAAAAACTCCACCATTTGATAATCCTGAATATAGCTTTGCCATATCCCAAGGGGTGACCTCTGCTCCTCCTAATATTAGAGGGAGGCCATACTCGTCCGCTGTCCGAAATAGTGTACTTACTCCGGCTGCTTCAAGTTGATTATAAAACTTAGCTAATCCATATGCATTAAGAAGTCGTACAGCAGGAACGTTTAAGGAGTAAATGAGAGCTTCTTTCGCAGGACTTACACCAGTAAATTTTTCAGATGCATTGTTTGGCGAAAAACTATTGAAATAGGTGGGTACATCTTTAATTAAAGTCTGAGGTAAAATATGTCCATCATCAACTGCAAGGGCATACAGAAAAGGCTTTAATATCGACCCTGATGAACGAGCAGCCTGAACTCCATCCACCCTGCCATTCCTGTCTAAATCGTGGTAATTGTGCGAACCAATGTATGCAGCAACCTCACCATTGGTGTTGTCAACCACTATGACACTTACGTTTCGAATTCCCAATTGTGCAAGTTGAGAAGCATGCTGTTGGGCAAAGAAATTAGACTCTCTTTGAATTTCAGGATCAATGGTTGTGTAAACTACATCTAATTGATTTTCAGCATGAATACGATCTGTTAAATGTGGAGCCAGTAATTGAAATGGAATGATAGAAGAAGGGATTTTTTCTAATAGTGACAATTCAAATGTTTCACCATCAATCAACCCTTTTTCAAGAAGTTTCTTCAGAAGACCATTTCGTTTTTTAGTCAACACCTCTTGATTGCTTGTAGGGAAAATAACTCCTGGTGCGTTAGGTAGTACTGCCAAAAGTGCCGCTTCACTCCATGTTAACTGATTCGCTTTCTTCCCGAAGAATCGATACGAAGCAGCAAGATTACCTCGTATGTTACTTCCATACGGAGCGTGTGTTAAGTATTGTTTTAATATTTCTTCCTTGCCCAGATGAAATTCCAATTTGAATGCCAAGAAAATCTCCCGAATCTTGTTCCAATAAGTTCGAGGGTTATTCGACATCATTCTGGCTAATTGCATGCTGATTGTGCTCCCTCCACTCACGATTCGATCATTTTTCATGTTCAAATAGACGGCTCGAATCAAGGAAACCGGATTAACCCCCCAATGTTGATAAAAATATTGATCCTCGAACGTAATTACGGCCTGTTTTAGATTTTCAGGAATTTCATTCTGCAGTGAGGGTGGCAGAAGCCACTGTTGTTCTTCATTGAGAAAAACCCTCAAAAAACTACTGTCTTTAGCAAGAATGACCTGGCTGTAATCATTGCTCAGTTTCTCCTTTGGCAAAGGAGTTATAACATAAACCGCAAAGCTTAATGCCCCAATGCTGAGAATGCTTATGAGAGATTTAAGTGCGCTATTTCTCTTAAGCTTTATCAAGTGATATTCTTATGGTTTCTGTACTTTAACTGCCTGAGCTTCTTTGGTAGCCAAATAATCGTTGTTATACATTGCTTCATCTTGTTAAAAGTGGTTGTTATTTTTC
>JANQST010000447.1 GCA_028279155.1 Cyclobacteriaceae bacterium | reverse complement strand
GTCGTCCGGCCAAACATTCTGAATACGCTAAATGACATGCATTCACGGGCCATTATTACTCCTAACCGAATTTTTTGGCAGGAACCAAAAAAGAAAAATGGGGTGGTATCGGCATACGATAACTCTGATGTTAAGAAGGGCTGAAAATGGTCCGGGTAAATCTCAATACCTATTTCAAAACAGCCCAAAGCCTTCACCAATCCGGCAAATTTGAGGAAGCACGAAAGCTATACCTTGAGATCCTTAAACTAAGTCCCAAACACATAGAAAGTAGGTTTATGCTTGCGCAAACATTCTATGATAGCGGAAAGTATGATGAGGCAATCAAGCATTACAAAGAAGGATTAAAGCTAAAACCTGAAGGACTCAACTTATTGATTCAATTGGCTGCTTCGTATGTTAAGATCAATAAACCTCAAGATGCTATAATGCTACTTGAAAAAAGCATTGAAAAAACAGGAAACCCTCAGCTAAAATTAAATCTCGCTATAGTTCAAAGTCAATCCGGGCGCTTCGAAGAAGCAATTGCTTTGTTTGAATCTTTTGCACAGAACAACTTAGAAAATGATAAGGCATTTTTTTATTGGGCAAGGTCTTATCAGCAGTTAAACAGGATAAATGAGAGTGTAGAGGCTTATGGAAAATGTCTATCGCTAAATCCAAAACACCGAGGAGCGTTGAACAACCTGGCGAACATCTATCAGAAAAAAGGTGAATTTCAAAAAGCAATCCCACTTTATAAGGATTTGATTCTACAATATCCTAATGAGGCCATGGGCTACAACAATTTGGCAGGTCTTTATGAAAAACAGAATGAAACTGACAAATCAATCCAGCTATATCAAAAGGCCATATCCATTAATCCCACACTTGGGATTGCCTGGTACAACCTCATTCATCTTGTTTCAATGAGAGTACTTGACAAGGAGAAGGCACTGGAGCTCTGCAAAAAAGCATTGAAAAAAGTAACCGGACCTTTTGAAACCGGCCTCAGGTATTTACAGATACTCACTCGCCAGCATGTGAATGATTGGTCCGAATACGAAGAGGATCAAAAATTTCTAAAAGCACTTGTTGGAGATTATCCAAAAGACCCCAATCCGGTTTTTGAAATTGTTCCTTATGATCTCAGGTTGTTTCGGATTGACGATTCAGACTATAGAAAAATAGCTGAAAACCATGCTCAACGTATTTCGCAAAGGATAAAGAGTCGATTTACAACACTTTCCTATAATCACTCTTTGAGTGAAGGAAAAGTCAAAGTAGGCTACTACTCACCAAACTTCAGACATCATCCCGGTGGTTATCTGGTGAGAAAATTTTTTGAATATCATGACAGTTTAGCGTTTGAGATTCATGCTTTTTCGCTTGTGAATACGGATGATTCTATCCAATCAGAAATACGCGAATCAGTAGATTATTTCCATGATGTTTCAAGTCTCACTTCATTGGAAATTGCAAACTTGATCAATAGGCTTGGGATAGACATACTTGTTTCACTCACTGGATACAATACTGACATGAATATGGACGTGTTGGCTTTGAAACCAGCCCCGATCCAGATGTTAATGATCGGATCACATCAAACTTCAGGTGCGCCCTTCATCGACTATGTATTCTCAGATGCCTTTGTGATGGACAATAAGCTCAGAACTCACTTCTCAGAGTATGTTATCACATTGCCTGTTTCGCTTTTGGTAAATAGTGAATTGATTGAAAGTGATTCGAAAACTTCAACTAAGTCGTATCACAATTTACCAGACGATAAATTTGTTTTTGCCTCATTTAACCATCCGAAAAAGAACGATCCTGAGACTTTTAATTGTTGGATTGAAATTCTGAAAAATACCTCTGATTCTGTTTTATGGTTGTACAATGGAGGGTCTGACTTTACACAGGAAAATATCTTATCCTATTTCGTAGAGAAGTCTATTCAGAAAGACCGAATCATATTTGCCAAACCAATAAAAACAGAGCAACATCTCGAGCGAATTCAGCATGCCGATCTTTTCTTGGATACGTTTAACTACAATGCACACTTTACGGCGATTGAAATACTTCGATCGGGGAAACCAATTCTTACCCTTCAAGGAGACAATCACAACAGGCGGCTATGCTCAAGTTTGTTGCACTATTCAGGTTTAGATGAGCTCATAACTGAATCAAAAAAAGCCTATGTTGATCGTGCAATAAGATTCTATGAAAATGGTAGTGAACTAAGAGAAATTGAAAAGAAACTTACCCAGAAGGATAAAATACCACTGTTTGACACTGAAATGCAGGTAAAATTCCTGGAAAAAGCATTTCAACTAGCATTATTGAACTTTAAGAAAACTGGACAATACGAAGATTTAATTGTAAAATCCGCACTAAAATTCGATGCTTTCCATTAACTTTAAGAAGTCACTTTAACATGCCACAGAACTGAATTATTCATGAGTCACCCACGCCAACTACTGTCCCCTACCAGACCTAAGAATTATAAATTTAAATCCCGACTAGAAAAAAAGATATCTAAAGGAACCTTTGGCTCCTTGTGCAGGAGAAAGAAGAATTCCCTTATTTCCAGGGTTGAAAAGTTTAGAGCCCGACTGGAAAGTATGAATATTTCCATGAAGGGTGCTGCCGTAGCAGGTTCCGTTGCAGCCGGCACAATACTCCCAAATGCAGTTGATGCACAAACTCAGGGAATCTACTTTAGAAGAACGGGGGTGAATATTCCTTTCAATGCCAACACGGCTGATTTCGTAGTTGCCAATTTTGATTCAGATCCGGAATTGGAAATCATTGCGTCTTTAAGCACCGGAGGTGGAGAAATGTTAAATGGTGACATTGTGAATGGTTTTGTCACAAGCACTCCCGCAGCCTTTTCAGATATGGAGAAGGATATTATGGTGGGTGACCTGGATGGAGATACGTATCTGGACCTGATTTTCACTTACACAGGAGATGGTACTTATATCTACAAATCGATAAATGATGGAGATGGAAATTTTAACTCAACTCGAATTGGAGACGCTCCAGATCATAGAAGTGATGTGGATCTGGTTGATTGGGATTCAGATGGAGATTTAGATGTAGTAGCTACAAGTGGTAATAACTACTTCAATGTGTTGGTAAATGATGGAGATGGAAATTTTTCAGATTATGGGTCCAATATCTATTTAAGCAACGATAATGTCACGAATCTAGAGTTTGCTGACATGGACGGCGATGGAGATATGGATTTGGTCCATCTGGGTGAATATGATTTAGGAGGTCCTTTCGATGGACAAATTGTGGTACGCGAAAACGTACGTAACGCACCTGGTGTACCGGTGTTTGCGGCTCCAGTAATTGCTTACGATAGATATTCTACGGCGTTTGAGCGTGTTGAAGTGTTGGACATGGATGGAGACGGGGACTTGGACATTTTCTTCAGTGACTTTGGATATACATACGTCAGTCGAAACGAACATCAAACCACACCTTTTACTT
>JANQST010000434.1 GCA_028279155.1 Cyclobacteriaceae bacterium | reverse complement strand
ATCTAACTTATTCTCCCTCCATCCGCCCGGTTCATCTGCTTTTCCCAGTGCCGTCACATATTTAGGGACACCATCTTTCAAGGTCATCCCGTTCAAATGACATCTATCACCAGGTTTCAATTCCGAAATGAAATTTGGCTTCCATTTTGGAGCAAAACTGAAACGCGGGTCTAGCTGGGCAATGCAGGAAAATTGCGTTATTACCGCCCACAATCCTCCTTTTCCATAACATATATCGTGGGTGTCCACCGCGCCTGTATACCAGGATGATCTTGGCAGATAGATCGCATCGTACACATTAGGTTTATTGGGATACGATTTTCCGGCATTATTGGATCGATGTGTCAGGATAATCTCAGACATACATGCAATAGCCAGGTGTGTTTCATGAGAAGCTACACCCATGGGTTTTTTGAAATTCCGGGGGAGCTGGATCATTTTCGTCTCATCCTTCGGACTGAACATCACGACCTTTCCTGTCTGATATGTGCTCAACACAAGGCTACTTTTTAGCGCATGAAGAATCTTAGCAAACGAGGTGGTGTGTACGTAATTGAACGGGTTCTCCTGATCTATTTCCTCGGTGTCATTAACTAGCGGTGCATCCATAATAGATGGTGAATTTAAGATCTTTTTAACAGGAATAAATTCGAAATAGACAGGTTTTAGTAATATTAACTATGGATCAATCACTGAAGATAGAGTTTGTTTGGGGTAGTGTGACCGATGATTTAAAAAAGGAAGTTCTTGACTTTTGGAAATCTGAAGACGCAATTCGAGATGAAGAAAGGGCCAAAAAACGAGTAGATCAGCTTGTAGCTGTTTGCAGAAAAGATGGTGAACTTGTTGGGGTTGTCACTCACATGAAATATTTCCATCAACCGCTTCTAAACTATTTTCATGTGCGGCGCACTTTTGTGAAAGAGAGTTTTAGAAACCAGGGAATCATGAAAGCCCTATTTCAGAACGTATGGGATATTTTCACTGAACAAAAACTTTACAAAAAAGAAGGAATTGTTGGCATCATGGCTGTATTGGAAAATCCTATTCTAAACGCAAGAAATGGAGCACTATGGCCGGCATATGGCAACAGTGTTTTGGTTGGCATTGATAATAGAGGGTTTCAAATACGAGCTAGCTATTTCGAAGGAGCCGAACTCTCATTGCCTAAGAATAAAGATCAGGGAGCTCCAGCTTCTGAGATGTGATGACCCTTCACCCAATCAAACGTGTTGAATTCCAACAACTGAGTTTCTGTCTCATCATTGAAGATCTCTTCGATTACAACAAAATGTCGGTGTTTGTCTTGGCCTTGGTATCCCAAAAGGAAATACTCCCATTCGTTTCCATCCCACATGAATTTCAGAAAGTGAACAGAAATAATATCTTTTCCCTGACCATACTCGGTGATTAGTTCATTTCGTTTCTCCTCATCTTCAATAAAAACTGCAGTCATTTCCCATAACTCATCCTTTTTAGAGCAGTAAGCATGCAATTCAATATCACCTTCTACCTTGGTAGGGTCTTTTTGCTGCTTCATTTTGAAGTGATCAAACTCGTGAACCTGTGGTGCACTTACATAGTAACCAGAATATTGCTGGCCAAACACAAATAGTGTGGCTATGCTTAGTGTGATTGTGGCGATAATCTTTTTCATAACAATGTATCCTTTAAATCCAATTTGTTATAGAATACAGCTAGTTGATAAAACAATGTTATTCAAATAATACCATCCATTATAGATGAAATCGACAAGTGGGATTGAAAGTGTCGACAAACCGTCAAATACAGCCTATAAACCAAAATACAGCTATCTATTTGAGCTAACAGGAACTTAATTCTTATTTTCGCCCTTTATCAACCAAAAACAAGTAAAAAAAGATGAAATTCGGTACAAAAGCGCTTCATGCGGGCATAGAACCAGATCCTTCGACAGGTGCCATTATGACTCCCATTTTCCAAACTTCAACCTACGTTCAGGATGGTCCTGGGGTGCACAAGGGGTTTGAATATGCGCGGACACAAAACCCAACAAGGAGTGTTCTTGAGAAAAACCTTGCAGCACTTGAAAACGCTGATTTTGGAAGGTGTTTTGCCTCAGGAATGAGTGCCACCGAAACTGTCATCAAGATTTTGAAGCCAGGAGATGAGGTTGTGAGCACAGGAGATCTTTACGGCGGAAGTTTCAGGCTGTTCACACAGATATTCGAGGATTATGGCATCAAGTTCACATTTGTGGATATGCGAGATTTGTCAAGTGTTGAAAATGCCATGACAGACAATACCAAGTTGGTGTGGGTAGAAACTCCTACCAACCCAATGCTCAACATTGTCGATATCCAGGCTGTGGCGGATATCGCGCACAAGCGAGGAGCTAAGGTCGCGGTTGATAATACGTTTGCATCACCCTATCTTCAAAATCCACTTGATCAGGGTGCGGATATTGTGATGCACTCTGTGACAAAATATATCGCTGGTCACTCGGATGTGATCATGGGATTTTTAGGTACCAATGACCAGGAGCTGGATGAAAAATTTGCATTCATTCAGAATTCCAGCGGTGCAGTACCCGGACCGCAAGATTGTTTTTTGGTGATAAGAGGAATCAAAACACTTCATGTCCGAATGCAGAGACACTGTGAAAACGGAAAAGCCATTGCCGAACATTTAAGAAATCACCCAAAGGTGGACAAGGTTTATTGGCCTGGATTCGAAGATCACCCGAATCATGATATTGCAAAAAAACAAATGCGTGATTTCGGTGGAATGATGTCTTTTGTTTTGAAAGAAGATACCTTAGAAAAAGCGGAAGAGACTCTCAGCGCATTCAAACTGTTCAGTCTTGCAGAATCTTTAGGCGGAGTAGAATCATTGGTCGGCCACCCTGCAGGAATGACACATGCAAGCATTCCTAAAGAAAAACGTATTGTAGGTGGACTTGTAGATTCTTTGATTCGATTGAGTGTTGGGATAGAAGATATTGAGGACTTGATTGCAGATTTGGATCAGGCGATTGGGTAAGAAATCAATTTTCCTTATTGTTTGCGTCTTTTCTATGCATTGCATCGAGAATCACGCTTGTCATAACCATTAGAGAACCAAAGAGCATTAGTAGGTCATGAAAATCCATTAGGATTTCTGTCAACATTATTAAGGCTCCTACTAATCCTAGGACTCGGTAAAGGGTTATTTTCATCTTATTGCTCATCTTTCCAAATATTCAGTTTAGACAGATCTGCGACCAATTGTTCTATCAATACTGTTAGCTCTGTCCTCGATTTAATACGAAAGAGGTTGTGTTTTTTTACAGGAGTAGTTAGTTGGAATGTGTAAATATGATCGCGATACCCTTCTTCAAATGGACTCACGAAGGCTGTACGTGTTTCATAATTGACAACTAACTCAGGAAGATCGGACGCCTCTATCATTTCTACACTATTCAAATTATTGATTAGTATTCGATCCAGTCCTAGAGTTACAGAAAATGGCATTCTCCATTGAACGGATGTAAAAGGAATACCGATCAATAGTATAGACAAGAGGCCAACTTTCCATGACCCAGATTGTATTGAAATTGTTAAGAGTACGACTCCCAAAACTATTCCAATAATGGCGAGAGGCCTTCGATAGATCGACTGATTTCGTATAACGATCCCCCATTCCTCTTTCACAATCTTATACCCATTCTGTTCAAACAATTTTGCTACTTCATTTGATTTGAAAGATTCTAGAGACATTATCAAACAGATATTTTATTATGAATCCAATCTGACACAAGGTTGAGCACTTTATTTTTTTCAACATCATTGTGCGGCTCATGATAAACACCATCCAATTCATGGAATTCAATTTGATCCGATTTTTCAGCGGCTTCTTTAGTGGCTTGAAAACTAATGATTTGATCTCCTTTTCCATGATAAACCAAACCTGGCAATTTGATGTTAGCGGAATTTTCAGAAACATATATTCCTGCATTTGATGTTTCCTGGAAGAATCTTGCAGAAATCCTGTTATGAACCAATGGATCGGAAGCATACTTCTCAACCTCTTCTTTTTCCTTGCTTAGATGATCAGGATTAAGTTCGCTTGCCAACGACAACTTTGGCAATATTGAAGCCATAATCCTGCCTAATTTCACTTTCCATTTAGGAGGTTCAAATGCAAGAGCCAGCCAGGGTGAGGAGGCAATAAAGCCGGCAAGTTCTATAATTGGTTTCTTCAACACGTAGTTGAGAACCACACATCCACCAAAGCTGTGTCCAAATAAAAGCATCGGAACATCCAGGTAATTCAGACGGACAAATTTTAATGCCTCTTCCACATCCCCCAACACCTGCTCCATTGATGACATATGCCCACGTTTCCCTTCGGATTTTCCATGGCCCCTAAAATCAAAACCAACGCAAGCTATGTTTTGCTTTCCCATGAATTCCGTTACATGTTCGTACCTTCCAATATGCTCTCCATGCCCATGCAGCAAACAAACTACTGCCTTGGGGTTCTCTACAATACTATTTATATAGTATAATTTTAGACCATCTCTGGATATAATGTAATTACTTTCTAATTCGTCCCTCATCTCAAGCGGCAAATTAGATAAATAAAGAGATCAGTGGAACGTTTATTTGATTATGCGCAAATTTTTTGAAGCCGTTATTTATTCCCTTCCTTTTCAGCTGGCCTTTCTACATGTTCGGAAAAATCTGGCACTGCTTACGCTTTGGGTAATTATTGTTGCAGCCTTTTCGGGGGGACTTGGAAAGGTTTATGGGATCCATTACTTATTCCTCGATCCCGAGTATCAAGGTGAAGTCAATTTCTGGAGTTTTTTCTGGGTGGGCATGGCCTTTGGAAATCTTGTGATGGCTTTTCACATAACCAGCTACATCCTGGATGGTCACAGGTTTAGATTCATTGCCGTTTTGCAACGACCATTTTCCAAATTCTCCCTGAACAATAGTATCATTCCACTACTTGTGTTGATCGCTTATCTCAGCACCATGATTGGATTCCAACTTGAAAATGAATTTGCCAGCAAAACGGACATCATCCTTTACATTCTGGGACTTATAGCCGGCATCACGGTTTTGATTTTTTTAATGGTCATTTACTTCCGATTCACCAACAAAGACATTTTCAAATACATGGCCAGCACACTAGACAAGCAGCTGAGAAAAAGTCAAATCAGTCGTCATCGGATGATGGGGAAACTCAAGGAAACCAAGCAAGATAAGTACAGTGTAAGATCGTATATAGATTTTAGGTTTAGGGTGCGATCTACCGAGTCAATCGCTGACTTCAGTAACAGGGAGGCAATTCTCAAAGTTTTTGATCAAAATCATTTCAACTCAGTTTTGGTGGAGTTGATATTCATTGGTGTCATTTTGATGCTCGGTCTTTTCATGGACTATCCCCTTCTGCAAATTCCAGCTGCAGCCAGTTCGTTAGTCATTCTTTCTATTGCCATTATGCTCGTTGGAGCTATTTCCTTCTGGTTCAAAGCCTGGGGGTTGGCATTTGCTTTAGGGCTATTTCTTTTAATGAATTATGCTGTAAAAAACGAGATTGGAAAAGGGATCAACAAGCATAATGGCAATAGAAAGAATGACTAACGAACTGGCTGCAGCTGGAATTTGCAGAAGGGGATAGTCCATGAAAAGACCGAG
>JANQST010000430.1 GCA_028279155.1 Cyclobacteriaceae bacterium | reverse complement strand
ATAGGGTGCTATAAAAGATCGATAGATAGTTAAGAGAGTATGCGTTGGGACAAAATATCTGAATTTGGCAACTCACTCTACTGACTTTCAGAGCAACATCTAGTTTTTACAGCAATCTCAACTTCTTTGTTGATTGCTCAGACTCCAGTGCCAGCCAATGAACAATCTGGACCAATTATGCTGGTTGGAGGAGTTGCACATTTGGGAAATGGTCAGGTAATTCAAAATTCTGCCATTGGATTTGATAACGGTAAAATCACGCGTGTTGAGGATGCCTCTGGAAATGTAAATACAGATGGATTTACAGTGATTCAGGTGGATGGAAAACATGTTTATCCTGGCTTCATCTTACCAAACTCTCAGGTAGGGTTGCAAGAAGTAAATGCCATAAGACACATGCGTGATTTTGCTGAGGAAGGTGACTTTAATCCAAATGTTCGTTCTGTCATTTCTTATAACACAGACTCCGAGTATATCCCGACATTTAGGTACAATGGAGTGTTACTAGCTGAGTCAACTCCTACAAGCGGACGAATTTCAGGAACTTCCTCTGTAATGGAAATGGAAGGTTGGAATTGGGAAGATGCTGCACATACGGTTGATATGGGAATGCATGTCAACTGGCCAAATAGAATGAATTCGAGATTTGACTTTGCTACGTTTACTGTAATACGAGAACCTAATAAGAATTATAACAAGCAAGTTTCAGAATTAGATGCATACTTCAAAGATGCTGTAGCCTATGGCGCATCAGCAAGCAAAGTTGCTAACCTTAAGTTAGCTGCCATGCAGAGACTTTTTGATGGCACTCAGACTTTGTTTTTACATGCGAGTGAGGCGAAGGGTATCGTTGAAGCCGTTCGATTTGCTCAAGGCAATGGAGTGAAGAAGATTGTTGTTGTTACTGCTGGAAGTGCACTAGTGGTTGCTGATTTCCTAAAGGATAACAATATAGGTGTAATTATTCCTCCGACACACCGACTACCATCTAGACAAGATTCGGATGTTTATGGACCTTACAAATTACCTAAGCAATTGTTTGATGCAGGAATAACTGTTGGAATGTCTCATGCCGGTATGATTGGTCATTCCAGAAACCTTCCATTTTTTGCAGGAACTGCTGCTTCATATGGCTTAGACAAAGAAGAGGCATTAAAGATGATTACTTCAAATACAGCTAAGCTATTGGGAATCGATGATCGAGTTGGAACACTGGAAGTTGGTAAAGATGCTACACTTTTTGTAAGCGAGGGAGATGCGCTGGACATGAGAACCAATATACTTTCACATGCTTTTATAAGTGGTAAACAAATAACCCTTGATTACAAGCAGCAGGAATTATATGAAAGGTACTCTAGAAAGTATGGCCATATTGATTGATTCAATTGCTCGATTTACATCATATGAAAAGGAGCTGATTTTTCAGCTCCTTTTTTGTTGAATTTTGTAATCACCAAAAACTCACTAAAAACTCACCGGGGACAATACCCATTACTTTTCGTGTGCCGTTTGATTTGGCTCTAAATCAAAATATCAATGTCATGAAAATGAAAAATCTATTTGCTCTATTTGTAATTTTTGTTGCCCTGGGAGGATCGCTTTTCGCTTTTAAACAGAACAAGGAATCCTTTAAGCCAAATTGGTCCAATCGCTTCATTGCACCATCTACAAATTCGCAAGTAAGACTTACTGTGCGACACCAAAACGGAACACAGGTTGCAGCTGGGCAGTTTGGAAGTTTCTCAAGCAACATATTCTACTTTGGTGGAGAAGACCTTGCCCTGAAATTCGATCTTGTAAGCAACTCATACACTGCTGGAAACAATGTGGTAGACTCAATTATGAATACGCAGGATTGGCTAAGTACTGACAAACATCCGTCAATATCATTTGCATCTACTGGTACCAAAAGAGATGGAAAAAAGTTGATTCTTACCGGTGACTTAAGTTTGAAAGGAATTACAAAATCAATGGAAATGAGTGTAGATCCTATTGAAATGAAAAAGAGCATTAATAACATCGACTACTTCGTGTTAGCAGGAAAGCTTAAAATTAATCGGACAGATTTTGGAATTTCAGGACAACGCAACTGGTACCCATCACCCTGGAAGGTAGATATGACCATGGATAGCGGATCAACTCTAGAATTGAATATTCATTTCATTGCTCAAAGCTGGTCAAAGAAGTGGGGTGAAACTATTTTCTCAGCAAATGATAATCCCGTTGGAAAAATTTACAAGGAAATACAAGATAAAGGGGTGAAAAGGGGACTTAAGCTTTATGAATCTATAAAGAAGGAGTCTCCCGATCAGGTGGATCAAAATACACTTGGTTATACTTCTTTTGTTTTGACCTTGGGAGATCCTTCTCCATTGGATTATGAACAAGCACTGGAGCTTTTTGAGTATAACATTAAACAGTTTCCGGATTATACAACGGCTAAGAACAATTATGCTGAGACTCTGGCTATGGCGGGAAGAATTGAGAAGGCCCGTGAGTGGTACATGAAAGTCAAGGCTGATGATGAATCATACCTTGATCAAGAGTTTTTCGATTACTACGAGATTAAGTAATGTGAGTTGTTCGTTAAACACTGGTCACTAAAGTTCTGTGGCCAGCATCACATCAGATTCCAGGGATTCGATTGTGCTATAGATGATCAAATTCAAGTTTTCGTTGAGTTCAAGTGAATGACTATAAGTTGGAATGCTTTTGTCCAGCTTCTGAATCACTTGCGAGTTTCTTGTCCTTAGATCATAGGCAGTTATTGAGTTCCTGGTTCTGTCATAATAGATAATTCTGCCACCCGAAATGGCCCAGTTGCCATAGTCGTTCCATTTCAATGCATCGACAACTACCTCATCATCTTTCCAAATTCCGTCCATTCCATATCTGTTGTAGTAAAGTCCTCTTTCAGTTTCAATGGCCTTAAACGCATCTTCTCTAATTGTTTTTATTTGTTTTGTTTCAAGGTTGATTGACTTGGCTACCCAGCGTTCATTTTCAAAGCTGGAAAAAAGGATCGTGTTATGATCTATCCAGGATGGATTCAAAAGATCTTCGTTGGATTCCAACACTTGCTTCACCTGTTTGTTCAGGGTATTAATCACACTCAATGAGATCTTTCCTCTATCTCTTGCTTCAAAGACAATGTCTTCATTATTTGATGACCATTTAGGTGAGCTTATGGCTATTCCTTCTAATTGAGTGAGTCTCAGGGGAGTATTTTGCTTCCTGGTGATCCACAATTGGTCAGCACCTGACCTATTGGAGACAAAAGCAACCTGACCCCTTGAATTGATTGCAGGATCACGATCGATCATCACAGAGTTTATATCTAACCCGGGCAAAAGGGCTTGTTCGTTTAAAAGGGTTAATGAGATATTCTGTAATGAGTTCCAACGAACATAAAGAAGCTTGCTGTTGTCTGAAGAAAAACCAGGGTGAGTCGCGACACGATCGTTCACGTGAAAGGTCGTTTCCCGTGATTGATCAATATCTATTGCGCTCATTTTCCATCTTCCATTAAATAAACTTGAATATGTAATACGTCCTCCTGAAGGGGTCCAGGCAATTCCAGATATTCGAATTTTACCTTCAGTTAATCGTTTTTCAGTTGTGTCTACTAAGTTCAAAACAAAGAGATCCTGAACATATTCATTGTGTATCCTTCGAAATGCTACGTGTTTGCCCGAAGGGGAGAAGGTTGGCTCAAGGTCTCCGTAGCTTCCCTGGTCGGGAAAGGTTAGTTGTTTTCGTTTGCCAGTTGCTATTTCATATCCAAATACAGCTATTGATCCGTTTGGAGATTCGTCTGTAATCAAAAGCCATTTTTCGTTTTTGGACCAATCTGCAGTAGGATCAGAAGTAAATGTGCCCAGTGAAGTATGTTCTTTTCCGAAAATTGTTGTCTTCACAACTTCAAATGCACCATCAATTTCACGAGTATAAGCTAGGTGCTTTCCAGAACCAGACCAGATCGGATTTGTTTCATTGTGTCCTGTCGCAGCTAAGGGATGGTAAGTATCTGTGCCGAGCACATTGATGTAGATATCAAACTGATCATTTCCTTGATCTCTTCGACTGAAGGCCAATAGGGTTTCATCAGGGGATAGTTCAGCTTCAAGTTCGAGTCCGGGAAAGGAGGTTATTGGGCTAGAGATAAGAAATCTGTTGTCACCTGAACGGACATTAACAAGGGCCAAAAATAGAACACCAATAAAAATGACTAAGCTGATACCAACAACCAACAAGTTGCTTGCTTTTTGAAATGGCTTATTGGAATTAGTAGTAACCTTTCCTATGATTCGATATCCAGATTTGCTTACAGTTTCAATTGTTTGAGGACTTTTCCAATCATCTTCAAGCGCTTTTCTAAGGTTTGCAATAATTCGGTTAATCGTGTTTTCATTCACAAAGACTCCTTTCCATACTTCGTTATGGAGTTCTTCTCTTTGTACCAGGTTTGGTGCTTTTTCGCATAGATAGCAGAGAACTTCCATTTCTTTGGGAGCCAGGATTTTACTTTTGCCATCCAAAGAAATGCGGTTGAGATTTTTCTCAATTTTCCAGCTTCCTACTGTAAAGATCTTCTTCATGGATAGTGGATTAACGGCATGCAAATGAATGGGTTGGATTAATATGGCCGTATCTAAGCATAAAGGAGTTTCGTAATGGAGATGAGACAATTTTTTATAATAATTTCGAGCTCATGTTCAGGATGTTGTTGGTAATTGTGATCTTGTTAAGTGCTGTGGTAGCTTATGGTCAGCCATGTAACCTCGTCATTAAGGGAGACTTTTCGCAACGAGATTCCATACGAATTTCGGAAGCATTTTCTATTGCGAGAGAAGCTGTTAATGAGATGCAAAAAGCGATGAATTCGATTTGGGCCGCTGAGCCTGAAAATGGAGAAGCAAAAAGTGAGGCAAGAAAAGAACAATGGAAGAGGGAGAAATCATTCACTTATTGGTTGGGACAACCAGATAAGATCGGCCTGGTCAATCGAAAGATCAAAAAGATAGGGCGGAAGTTCGAGAAGAAAATTACGCTTAATGTAACCAGACAAAACAAAGGCAGATGCAGCGGTTGGATCAGTGCCTGGGCCATTCCATTTGGCAAGGTAAGAATAACACTTTGTGAAGATTTCTTTATCTACCGAACTCATCTTCAGGAGAAAACACTTATTCATGAAATAGGTCATGAAACAGGAATGTTCTCACACCACAAAATTCATGGATGTAGATCAGCCAGGAGAGCTGCCAAATCGAGAAACAATGTTGCTAAGAAGAGCACTGAAAACTACGCCTGGTTGGCGATGAGTTATACCGGATTAGAG
>JANQST010000322.1 GCA_028279155.1 Cyclobacteriaceae bacterium | reverse complement strand
TCTTCACCACCTTCAATCATTCGTGCCAGGTAGTACACCGCAGCATTTGGATCACTTCCCCGAATTGATTTGATGAATGCGGAGATAACATCGTAATGCATCTCCCCTTTCTTGTCATATAGGACTGTTTTTCGCTGAGCTGCTTCTACGACTTTTTCATTCGTGATAACCTTTTTCTCAGCATCATCACTTTTGATCACCAACTCAAGCAAATTGAGGACTTTCCTGGCATCTCCGCCTGACAGGTTGAAAAGGGCTTCAGTTTCTTTCAAACTGACTTTCTCATTTTTCAGATCATGATCTTCCTTTATGGCCTGTTCAACAATTTGCTGCAAATGCTCTTTGGTCAATGCATTGAGTGTATAAACCTGAGATCGTGAAATGAGCGCCGAATTGACTTCAAAACTTGGATTCTCCGTAGTAGCACCAATCAGCGTAATCGTTCCCTTTTCTACTGCACCAAGTAGTGCATCTTGTTGTGCCTTATTGAATCGATGGATCTCATCTATAAACAAGATTGACTTTCGCCCGCCACCTGCTTTTTGTATGACTTCACGAACGTCTTTCACTCCAGCACTAACAGCGCTGAGGGTGTGAAACGGCATTTTTACCTCATTCGCGATGATGTTGGCGATGGTTGTTTTCCCGGTTCCCGGAGGCCCCCAAAGGATCATGGAAGGTACCTGACCAGTTGCAATGGCCCTTTTCAGTACACCATGCTCACCCACCAAATGTTCCTGTCCAACAAGCTCAGAAAGCCTGGATGGTCGCATCCTTTCGGCAAGTGGGGAGACATCTTGAAACATAAAATAAAATTAACTCCGATAATCGGGGTGATAGTTATAGACGTCAAATATCTGTGATTTTGGACAAGGAATTATCAGCGCTTACTCTTGGCTAATACAATCACATTGCCTCCAAGAATGAGGATCATGCCAACCAATACTTGCCAGCCCAATTGATAGCCTTCAAAAATCACTGACAAAGCAACAGCTATTACTGGAATAACAATTAGAACATAAGCGGCCTTATCTGCTCCAATGTTTCCTATTAACGTGAGGTATGAGCCAAATGCGATAATCGAACCAAAGATTGCCAGGTAGAAAAGTGAGGACATGTAAGAAAATCCCGGATCAAATGAAATATCGACACCAGTGAACAGTGCAATAAGCCCAATAACCAATCCTCCATACAGCATGCCAAAAGCATTTGTCTGTATCACCGGTAATTTGGTAGCCTGATTATGTGCAGACATTATGTTACCAAGGGAAGCGATTACAACGGAAGAAAAGCACACAGTCAAATGAAAGATTGGAAGATCATCAATTGCAATCCCGGTTAACTCATTGTAAAACAAGAGAAAGGTTCCGGCTATACCCATGATTGCGCCCAGGTACACTTTTTTTTCAGCTACTTTTTTTAGAAAGATTTTCCCAAAGAGAATATTCAAAAAGATGATACTGGAAAATGTTATGGCAACCAGGGCACTCACAAGTTCCTGCTCCGCCATGTATACAAACCAATAGTTAAAACCAAAGAGTAGCATACCTTGAAGCAAGATTCGAAAATGCTCAGCTCCGGAAAATTGAAGATTCAACTTCTTAAATCTTGAATAAAGCAATAGAATGATTCCAGCTAAAATAAAACGATAGCTAACTGACCATGTAGGATCAACTACACCAAGCTGAAATTTGATAACAAAAAAAGTAGACCCCCAAATGATGGCTGGGATCACAAATAATGTTGCCGTGCTCAATTTCATGGCCCGAAGCTAGCCAAATCGGCAATCGAAATACTCAGATAATGGATGAAGATTTTTCATCCAAATGGTTAGTTCTTCTGATTACACATTTCTAGCAATTTTTCTGGTTAGTCGCACAGGATTCCTATGCATCTATATCATCATTTTTTATTTTCCAATAATCTACCCAAGTCGAATCCTGCCTCTACATTTGCCGCCGTGAATTGGTCATCTTTCAAAACATATGGAGCCCTCACACTGGTAAGCCTGCTATATGGAATCAACTACAGTGTGCTTAAAGTAATCATCCCCGAATACGTTGGAGCATTTGGATTTATTGCCTTTAGAGTGACCATCGCATCAGGAATTTTTTGGATGTTCTACTATTTTGTTCGTGAAAAAATTGACTGGAAGAATGATGGTTGGAGGTTGGTATTATGTGCGGCAACCGGAATTGCGATCAACCAGCTTCTCTTCTACAAAGGAATCAGTTACACTTCTGCTGTAAACGGATCCATAATCATGACACTAACTCCTGTTTTGGTATTGATATGGGCTGCGATTCTAATTGGTGAAAAAATTACGCGCCAAAAAATATTCGGTATCATAATAGGTTTAGTTGGTGCCCTATTAATCATTTATCAACCAAACTCACTTTCATCTTCCGGAGACTGGCGTGGAGACATCTTAGTATTTGTCAATGGTACGAGTTATGCCTGCTATCTGGTGATAGTTAAGCCCTTGATGAAAAAATACAAGCCAATGACAGTGGTCACCTGGATCTTCACCATCGCCATTGTCATTGTAGTACCCATTGGCTTCCATGAAGCAATCATCGTCCCATTCGATCAACTTCCATCAAAGGTCTGGTACGGTACCCTGTATGCAATTGTTGGTGTAACTGTTGTGGTCTATTTTTTAAATGTGTGGACCTTAGTAAAAGTTGATTCATCGGTAGTTGGTGCGTTTATTTATTTACAACCGATTTTCGCCACTTTAACGGCAATCTTGTTCTTTGGTGAAGTATTCCTTTGGAAACACCTTCTTGCAGCCTTTTTTGTGTTTTGGGGTGTTTGGCTTGTCACTAAAAAAGTACAACCTAAGGCTTAATCGTATTTACGGCTTCAGAAAAAGCATCAAGCTGATCTGCTGTGAAATCC
>JANQST010000416.1 GCA_028279155.1 Cyclobacteriaceae bacterium | reverse complement strand
AAATATGAAGCCATCATGTGTTCCGGAGTTGGGAAATCCCGGAAAAGTGCGGGCGTAACTTTATTGATCCTCTCATCAGTACATTGTGCACTAAGCACGACTGCCACAAGTAGCTCAAACGGATTGGAGTATCGAAGCTCCGTCTCCGGTTGTGGGTAAGATTCCGAAAAGTAGTTTACAAACGCTTCAAAACGCTCCTTCTTGGTCATCGCCTAAAAATAGGCAGAAAGATGCTTCCTAATGTCAGCATGACATACTATTTCGTTTCCAGTTTCCCGAAAACTGCTGCCATCCTGATTTCAACAAAGGGTCTAAACCGACTGAAGATTCTTACTCGCGTACAAGATCCTGGAAATCGCCTCCTTAGGTGCTTTCATTACAAAAGCATCCAGCGATTCCATTACTCGCTTAAGCTCGTTAATCTTATTCTGAAGTTGAATGTCTGTTAATAGGTGTTCTCTGATTTCTGCACGTTCCTCTTCGTTCACTTCGTCGTAAAGAAATCTTACAAGGTCATTTTCTGTAAAGGTTTTTATCATAGGCAATTTGATTCTGCTCAAACTTTTTTCTCAAATTAATTAAAGCATACCTCATCCTGCCCAAAGCGGTATTGATGCTAACATCAGTAGCATCCGCAATTTCCTGGAAACTCATTTTCATGTAATGTCTCATCATCAATACTTCACGCTGAGATTCCGGAAGTTCCTTTATATACCCCTTCAAGAGGTTGTAGGTATCTTGTTTAATGTGTTCTTCTTCAATCGATGTTTCAGAAAATTCAAGCGTATTGAAAACACTGCTCCCATCTTCCATAATAATTGTAGGGTACCGCTTTTCCTTTCTGAAATGATCAATGGACAAATTGTGGGCGATACGAAGAATCCATGGCAAAAATTTGCCCTCCTCATTATACCTGCCAGACTTAATTGTACGAATTGCCTTAATAAAAACCTCCTGCAAGAGATCTTCAGCAGTGTACCTGTCCTTAACTATTAAATAAATCGTGGTAAAAACCCGGTCTTTGTGACGATTGAGGAGTTCCTCAAATGCCTCTTCGTTACCTCCAATATAGAGTGACAGTAATTCACTGTCATTCAAACTTGTATTAATCATGTAATTCACCTGTTTGTTAACGTAGAGGTCTATATCATATTGTAGTGTTTTGGGTTTTTAAAAATTTAGGTCTACAAGCTCTCGTTAAGCCGAGATCTTGTGTTTTAGTTATCATTAGACAGTCATACCCCCAAAATGGTTGGAAATACTGTAATATCAATATCTATTTTGTTTAATCAGAAATCCATTTTTGTTTTTCGAACCATGCAATCTTTTTTGAAACTAAGCTGGTAACTTTGCGGGTCATTTTAATCTAAAGCACCAGTCATTTTGCAAGCACCGAAGGTTGACAATCTTGATCCCAAAAAATTCATCATCATTAAAGGTGCACGAGTCAATAACCTCAAAAATCTGGATGTGGCAATCCCCCGTGATCAATTGATAGTCATAACCGGATTATCAGGTTCGGGTAAGTCTTCGTTGGCATTCGATACCCTTTTTGCTGAAGGACAAAGAAAGTATGTAGAAAGCCTTAGCTCCTATGCACGTCAGTTTCTTGGTCGGATGGAAAAACCGGAAGTTGATTACATCAAAGGTGTCGCACCAGCTATTGCAATTGAACAGAAAGTCAGTTCCCGAAATCCTCGATCAACGATAGGAACAACTACTGAGATCTACGATTACATGAAATTGCTGTTTGCAAGAATTGGCAAAACCATCTCACCAATCTCAGGAAAAGAAGTAAAAAAAGATACTGTAACGGATGTTGTTGACTATATCCTTTCGCATGAAGAAGGAACCCGACTAACGATTACAACACCGCTTAGACAGAAAGAAAAAAGAAGCCTTCAAAAAGAATTGGAGATTCTTCTAAGCAAGGGTTACACCAGGGTGGTAATCAAAAATGAGGTTGTCTTCATTGAGGATATTCTTAATTCAGGAGAAAAACCCAAGAAGGGAAACATTAAAATACTGATAGATCGTGCTGCTGTAGATCGTGATGAAGCAACCCAATTCCGACTAGCTGATTCTGTTCAGACTGCTTTCTTTGAAGGAGAAGGTGACTGTCATATTTCAATTGTCGACGGAAAGAAAAAAAGCTTTTCTGACAGGTTTGAATTGGACGACATCATTTTTGAAGAGCCGAGCGTTAACTTTTTTAGCTTCAACAACCCCTATGGTGCTTGTAGAAAATGTGAAGGATTTGGACGGGTTTTAGGTATTGATCCCGACTTGGTAATTCCTGATCGTAACTTATCTGTTTACGAGGGAGCGATAGCACCATGGAAAGGCGAAACCACAAAAAAATGGGTGGAGCCACTGATTCAGGATGGGATCAAATTTGACTTCCCCATTCATCGGCCAATTGCGGAGCTTTCTAAAGAAGAATATGAACTGCTCTGGACAGGCAATGAATACTTCAAAGGAATTAATGCATTCTTTGGATTCCTCGAATCCAAACTACATAAGATCCAATACCGGGTGATGCTCTCAAGGTATCGTGGAAAAACCACCTGTCCGGACTGTAGAGGAACCAAGCTTAGAAAAGATGCTTCTTATGTAAAAATCGCTGGCTACTCAATTACCGACCTGGTCCTCCAGCCCGTCAACAAATTACTTCCGCTTTTCAACAGTCTGAAAGTTTCAAAAAATGATGAGCAAATAGCCAAGCGTATTCTTGAAGAAATCCGAAACCGCCTTTCCTACCTGGATAAAGTTGGCCTGGGATACCTCACATTAAATCGATTAACAAATACTCTTTCAGGAGGCGAGTTTCAACGAATTAAGCTGGCCACCTCTCTTGGAAGTGCCCTGGTGGGTTCCATGTACATTCTGGATGAGCCAAGCATCGGCTTGCATCCGAGAGATACAGAGCGCCTGATTGATGTTCTCAAATCATTGAGAGATGTTGGAAATTCAGTGATCGTCGTTGAGCACGAGGAAAAAGTAATGGAGGCTGCAGATCAAATCATAGACATTGGCCCCGATGCGGGTATTTATGGCGGTGAGTTGGTTTTTCAGGGAAGTGTGGATCAATTGAACGGGAAAGACGACTCTTACACTTCAAAATACCTAAAAGGAGAAGAGACAATTGAAGTCCCTTCAAAACGAAGACCTTGGAGACAATCGATCATCATTGAAGGTGCAAGGGAACACAATCTGAAAAACATTAATGTTGAAATTCCTTTAGGAGTAATGACTGTTGTTACAGGGGTGAGTGGTTCCGGAAAATCTACACTTGTTAGGAAAATTCTAACTCCAGCAATCAGTAAACTGCTTGGAATTGTTGGAGAAGCCACCGGAAAATTTGACAACCTTTCCGGACACTATAAAAAGATTACCCAGGTAGAGTTTGTAGATCAGAATCCCATTGGAAAAAGCTCAAGATCCAATCCGGTTACTTATGTCAAAGCGTATGATGCAATCCGACAACTTTTCTCTGAGCAAGCGATTTCAAAAAAGAATGCATTTAAACCTGCGCATTTTTCGTTTAATGTAGACGGTGGGAGATGTGAAGTTTGTGAAGGAGAAGGCACAGTAAAAATCGAAATGCAATTCATGGCCGACCTCCACCTTACTTGTGAGAGCTGTGGGGGTAAACGATTCAAGAAAGAAATTCTTGAAGTCACTTATAATGACAAGAATATATCGGATGTCTTAGATCTATCCGTTCGGGAAGCGCTTGAATTTTTTGCTGGAAGGTCAGCAATTACAAATAAGATCCAACCACTCTATGATGTAGGACTAGGATATATCAAGTTAGGTCAAAGTTCGAATTCCCTTAGTGGTGGTGAAGCTCAACGGGTAAAGCTTGCCTCATTCCTTGGGAAAGGAACCAAGGCGAACACATCCGATCACATCCTTTTCATCTTCGATGAGCCTACAACCGGGTTGCATTTTCATGATATCAAGAAATTGCTGGATGCATTGAATGCACTAGTTGACGGAGGCAACTCCATCGTTATCATCGAACACAACACAGAGATTATAAAAAATGCGGACTGGATCATTGATTTAGGTCCTGAGGGTGGAGATGAGGGTGGGGACCTTTGTTTTGCCGGAATACCCGAAGATATGATCAAGTTGAAGGATAACTACACTGCCCGGTATCTGAAAGAGAAACTATAACTACTCGGACTGTATTAGATATTTTCTCATCCTATACGTGATGCTGCCAAGATTGGGTGTTATGTCCGGGTTGCTCTCAATCGTTCCCGATAGAAAACCAATTGACTTTTCTTCAAAACCCAGGATTTTAGCAAGTTTCTCACAAAATTTGACCTCAGTCAGAAGAACCTTGCCATCTACCTTCATCAACTGGACAACATCTATGAGGATATTGATTTTATCATCATAACTCAAGTCCTTGACAAATTCTTTGGCTTTGCCCTTCGTGTTAAGAATTTCTTTCAATTCATTGGGAGAAACGCCATCAAGGTCCGCCAACCTAAGAATAAATTTCTTTTCTTCCGGATCAAATTCACCGTCTGCCTTAGCAATTCCAACTAAGGCCTTAAACTTCAGGACATTATTCATGAGTCATAGCCCAATTTCAACGCATCAAGTTAATACAATGGAGGAATATACAGCCCTCGTCATCATGACAATTTGTATCATTGCAGTCCCAAAACACATACGCAAATGAGAAAACAAATTGTCGCCGGAAACTGGAAAATGAATTGTACAATTGAGGAAGGACAAAAGCTTACTTCCGAAGTTGTTCAGCTTGTTCAGGATGAAGTTCAGAATGAAGCGGAAGTCATTTTTGTTCCACCATTCATTCATCTGATAAGCTTAAATGAGCGACTCCCTTTCAAAGATCAAGTCCTCATTGGAGCTCAGAACTGTCACCAAAACGAATCCGGTGCATTCACTGGTGAAATTTCCGCTTCGATGATCAAATCCTGTGGTGGTTCTCATGTAATTATTGGTCACAGTGAACGACGTGAATATTTCGGTGAATCAGATGCACTCCTCGCGGAGAAGGTCAACACTGTCTTGAAAAATGAACTGACTCCAATATTTTGTTGTGGTGAACGGCTAGAATCACGAGAAATCAACACGCAAGAAGCTGTTGTTGGAGAGCAGGTTCGAAATGCGCTTTTCCACCTTACTCCTGAAGAGATTTCAAAAGTTGTAATTGCATACGAGCCAGTTTGGGCCATTGGAACAGGGAAAACAGCGTCTGCTGAACAAGCACAGGAGATGCATGCATTCATTCGACAAGCAATTGCAGAGAAATATTCAACTGATGTAGCTGATTCTATATCAATTTTGTATGGTGGAAGTGTGAAGCCCGAAAACGCAAAAGAAATTTTCTCAAAACCTGATGTAGATGGTGGTCTTATAGGCGGAGCAAGTTTGAAGTCAAGGGATTTTGTTGACATAGTCAAGGCTTTTGATTGAAGCGATGGATTTCGTTACAATCTCAGTCAAATGTCCCACTTCTTTAAGTGATGTGATCATCGTTGAACTTTTCGAAAATGGATTCGATTCCTTCCAGGAGCTTGACGATGGTTTTGAAGGAAGTTGTGAGATTTCATCATTTTCAGAAACGACTATCAAAGAAATCCTCAATAAGTATGAAGGTGTTTCCTACACACAAAAGGAAGAGGAAAAGGTTAACTGGAATGAAGAATGGGAAAAGAATTACGATCCCATTTTAGTGGATAACAAATGCCTGGTAAGAGCTACTTTTCACCAACCTGACCCTTCGATGGAATACGACATTGTTGTCAATCCAAAAATGTCTTTTGGGACCGGACATCATGCCACTACATACCAGGTATTATCCTATCAGATGACATTGGATCATCAAAACAAAAAAGTATTGGATGTTGGCTGTGGAACCGGCATTTTATCTATTATGGCAGAAAAACGCGGTGCTTCTGAAATAACCGCTACAGACATCGATGATTGGTGCATAGAAAATAGCGAGGAGAATTTTTCGTTGAATAACATAAAGAACGCACACCTAATAAAAGGGCAAATTGATGTTGTCAATAATGGACCGTTCGATATCGTCATTGCTAACATCAATAAGAACGTACTTATGGATCAAATCAAAACGTATTCGACTCTACTTGATGACAATGGTACATTGTTGTTAAGTGGGTTTTACAAGACTGATGTCCAGGATTTGGTTAGCGAAGGAGAAAAAAATGGACTGTTAAAGCAGTATCAAACGACAAAAGAGGACTGGGCTATGGTCGTTTTGTCTAAACCGAACGCCTAAAACTATCGTCTGTTCAATGTGGACTGTCCCTATTTAAATATCTTTAAACAATAATGCGATCGCCTGTTTTCATATTATTACTGGTAATACTGACTTTCTCGGAAGTGCTTGCACAGCGTTTTTCGGAAGATAAGGATGAATTTAGAACCCAGGCAATCAACCGGCTAAAGTCAGCCGGAACGGAAGCGGCATTCAAAATTGGATTTGATTTCCAAAATGCCTGGGATGGGAAATTCACTTCCGATCAGCAGGATCAAATTCATAAAATAGCATTGAGAATGCAAAGAAAAGGGTATCCCTACTACCCATTTTTCTACCATTATTTCAGCTACCTGGCATATTCCGTCGCACAGGAAAATTTGCAACGTGATGAACTCAGTAGCCTCCTTGATATCAACGAGCAGGTACTGGAGACACTGCCACAAAAAGAATATGCGGATTTCGTTTTTGGCCTTAACATCTATTTTGCAAGAAGGTACCTGAGTCTTGAAAAAACCTTGTTTGTCCAGGCACTTGAAGGAAGTTATTCCTTCAAACTGCTGGATGAAATAATAGAAATAGAAGATGATCCGTATGTAAATGAGGAACTCCAGGAAGAAGATACTTCTGGGTTTATCACCGATGAAGAGCTTGCCGCATTAAATGCCCAACCAGTTGATTCATCCACTGATCCATTTGCTACTAGCAATGATCCTTGGGGAGACAACAACAATGACCCCTGGGGGGACAACAACAACGATCCATGGGGAGATAACAACAATGACACATGGGGAGATAACAACAATGATCCTTGGGGT
This sequence comes from Cyclobacteriaceae bacterium, assembly GCA_028279155.1. Taxonomy (GTDB): domain Bacteria; phylum Bacteroidota; class Bacteroidia; order Cytophagales; family Cyclobacteriaceae; genus Ekhidna. The sequence continues at coordinate 1,539 of JANQST010000416.1, read as the reverse complement.
GATAATAACAACGACCCTTGGGGAGATAACAACAACGATCCATGGGCCACGAACAATGACCCTTGGGGTGATAACAACAATGACCCTTGGGCAACATCTACGGATGATCCATGGGGCAGCAATGATCAAACACAAGCTACATACGAACCTCCTCCTCCCGAAAGGCCGACCTATGCAGCTGCTTTCATTGATCACCTGGCAAGTTTGAGAAATAAATATTTCCCGCCAGAACTTAAAGGTCCTGTGATCGAAATCAAAGGTGCTGAAATGCTGATCGTGACACGAAATGATTCAATGGTTGTCAATAACATTGATGGTACGTTCTTGTTGCAGAATAGAAATTTTGTGGGCACAAAGGGAACGATCAAATGGCCTGGACAAAACCGAAAATTCAGAGGAGCAGAAGTTCAATTGAAAGATTTCTTTTTGAAAAAAGATAGATCCGATTTCTGGACACCAAATGCTACTATTTCCTATGATCAAATGTTTAGTAGTCCTGTTGAAGGAGTCTTCAAATTTAAAAGTCTAAACCGACCAAGAAGAGCACTTAGCAAGTTCCCGGTTTTCACCTCCAATGAAAATAATGTGAGCGTCAAGTTCGCTGATGACAAGCTTTCTTACACCGGAGGTATTGAAATCCAGGGGAACCGATTATTTGGACGTTCAGTGTCCAGGAAGAATGGGACGCTCACCGTCTTGGATGGACGAGGCAATCAGGTGGTTCTCAAGTCCAAATATTTTGTGTTAGGAGATTCATTGGTTTCGATGGAAAGTGGGTCCATTGCAATTACTCATGGAAGTGATTCCATTTACCACAAAAACGTAAAGGCCAAATACGACCTTCCAACAAAAACATTAACCGTTTTAAGAAATTCAGGTATCACACCATTTTATTCATCCTACTTCAATGTGACTATGAACCTGGATTTGGTCAAATGGAACCTGGAAAATGATTCTATCAGGATGGATGTGATGGATGCCAAGGACATGGTACCAGCAACCTTTGAGTCGAAAGATTTTTTTGATGAAGTAAGGTTCCGAAAGTTGGCTCGCTTCCTCAATTTCCACCCAATTAGCAGTACAGTTTTCTATGCGAAGAAATACAACCTCACAGAATTCTATGTTGGAGAATTGGCTTTGGAATACGAAATCAGTGAAAACTCTGCAAAAGGAGCGGCCAAAATCTTACAACAATATGGTTTCGCAGATTACGATTCAGAATCTGGCCTGCTCAAGCTTTATGATAAAGCATTCCATTACTATGATGCCTCCGCCAAGAAAGTGGATTATGACAATTTAATGTTGCCCTCCAAAATATCTGATGCTCCAAATGCATACATCGAGCTCGATAGTGGTAAGCTGAATATCAATGGCGTTCACAGGTTCTACCTTACTAGCGATTTCAAAGTATACGCTGCCCCCTACGACAGCACTGTTACATTGCTAAGAGATCGAAACCTTGAATTTGATGGCGTACTACATGCAGGTGATTTTGACTACCAGGGAATAGGTCATCAATTTGACTATGAGGAGTTTTTG
>JANQST010000401.1 GCA_028279155.1 Cyclobacteriaceae bacterium | reverse complement strand
TGCACTTATAAATGGTTCCGAAAGAAAATGGCAACTTCCTGATGTTGTGGAATCCAAAATTGATTTGATAATCACCAATAAGCAGGGAAGGTTTGAGGTTCAACTTACGAATAAGGACGCCTATGCAGAATTTACCTTAATGGTAGAATCTTATGGTCTAATATCATTGACTGAGCGGGTGGTCCTCGATAGGAAAGAACAGTTCACTTTTTATATTGAAATGGAAAAGTTGAGGCATGGAATAAACGATATCAGCATTCTGGATGAAAAATATACTGTGTTACAATCGAAACGTATCTTTCATCGCACTGAATTCCTGACTGCATTCAGCCCGAAATTTATCCGGTCTAAGCCGGAGGTTAAAAACCATCTATTTGCTGATCCTGAACTATTTGATGTAATGAATGAAGGTCATAAATCACTAGATTACTCTACTATATTCAACGCCAAATTCGGTTTACCCGACCATAAAGTTGAAAAAGGGTTCAAACTAAGTGGCAAAGTCATTACCAGGGTAGACAAAACCGAAGGAGAGCAGCTTCAATTACTAATAAAGAGCAATCCGCCTCAAATTTTTCAGACAGAGGTAAAGGAAGACGGTCGCTTTTCCCTGGACGATGTACTGTATAGTGATACCACCGAAATTCTAGTGGAATATGCCAATAAGAAAGCCATTGATTTTGATGTTGAATTTGACACACTCCACTATTTGTTCAAACCCGAACTCAGAAACTGCAATAGTACCCAATCGGAAATTGAGTACACTTCGGTTGGAAATGAATTGATGACAGCAGAAGGAGCAACAACGTTACGCACAATAGAAGTTACCGCAAGAAGAGATAGGCCAGAAAACATTGAAAGGGAAAGGGTTTATGGTAAACCTGACTGGACGATTGATGTCGATAATAATGACAGACCAGCAATGCGAGGGGGTATACTTGATTATCTGGCAGGAAGGGTTCCAAATGGTCAGGTACGTAGAGATGAATATGCTGTTCCAACAGGCTTTATTCTTCGAGGAGCAACATCTTATTTATCAGATAATTCAGCCATTTTCATATTCAACGGAGTAACATTGACTGCCAAAGATTTCAATGCGTTGGATCCATATTCAATAGGTAGGATAGATGTATTAAGTGGACCTGCAGCAGCAGCATTTGGATCACGAGGCGCAATGGGAGTGGTCATTGCATATGCACGAGAAGGAGGGGAAGGGGCATCCTATAGATCCACCGTGAAAGCATACAACTTGCCTGGTGGATTTGACGTGCATTTATTTGATAATTGAAATAGCTAAGTTCAAAGAAAATTAGGTGAACTTTCTTCCGTATTCCACAGGTGTCTGATCCATCACAGATTTGAAAAATCGAATGAATGCGCTACTTTCCGAAAACCCCAATAAATAACTTATTTCATCAATAGATTTTTTCCCTTCTTCCAAATATGTCTTTGATAATTTGATCTGCATTTCATATTCAACTCCCTTAAATGTGGTATTCAATTCTGTAAGTTTTCGTTGAAGCGTTCTTGATGAAACGTTTAGGTTAACCGCCGCTTCCTTAACTGAGAGCCGATATGGTTTTTTATTAAGAATACATTTCTTCAATTCATAGATCAAATGATTTTCATGAGATAATTGGACAATTTCATTTAATACTTTTTCCTTCAAATTTTCCAACAGACCGAATTGAATATCTCTTTTATATCGATCAATAATGTAGCGCTGATAAACTATTTTGGTTACTGGCTGATTAAACTTTAGACTACAGTTGAACAGTCGATAATACTCATTGAGATGCTTGGGCTTCTCATAGGCAAAATGAACGACTATAGGGAAATAATGTCGATCTGTGTATGCGGCCAGGGATTTGATATTTGCCAGCAAAGTCATATCAAGAACATCACGTTTAGCTTCTTTATGACATACTTTCCAATTTGGATTCTCTTCATAAACCACAGCGAAGTATTGATCGGATTTTTCCAAAGAACACTCCAACGCATCACTAATTACCTTAGAGTACTCTATTGCGTTGTTAATGGATTCCTCAAGTGTTTGACTGTTGAGCATAATTTGATCTACTGGAGCGGTTGCCTTTAGCGACAAATGCTCACCAATATTCAGCCCAAGATTTTCATCATTAAGCCCAATCCTGATGTGGTTTAATGTCCTGATCATCACCTCATAACTCACGTATTTCTGCCTCTTCAATGAATTGAATTCAGTACGCAAATGCTTCGATCCTACTCCGTGCATATCAGCATATTCCAGGAGATCCCAAATGATTGTTGATGCAAAATACATAGCACGAATATGGCGCAAAATGTCAATTCATTAGAACTAGAGGCTAATATTTTTGAAGATTAAACAATAATAGAATTATGGAAGAACATCAATTTCCAAAAGGAATACTACCGGTACTGCCTGTATCTGACATTGACAGAACGGCTGATTATTATATCAATACACTTCAATTCAATGAGAAATTCAGGCAAAAATCAAAAGACGGAATTTCAACTGATTCACAACTTTCATTTGAGGATTCTACCCTGATGATCAATCTGAATTCTGAACATGCAGAGCTGGAAGGTGGAGGAGTATATCTTTGGGTTCGGTTATTCGAAAGAAATATCGATGAATACTACAATCATTTAGTAGAGTCTGAAGTCAATATTGTTGATCCTATTCGTGATCAATTTTGGGGTGATCGTTCTTTTGTGATCAAGGACTGTAACAATTTTCATATAGCATTTAATCAATTACAGTTCAAACAATAGTTTAGTCACCAATATGCAATTCACAAGTTTAATGCTATTTATTGCTATTTTGTAAAATAATTCGATAAAATAATAACAATTCTCTTTTGGTCTCGTATGATGCATTATGAAAAACACAAGCATCGGCGAATTAGAAGAGATTGTTTTGCTGGTAGTTGGCAATCTTGGAAGTGAATCCTATGGCAATAGAATCCGAGATGAAATTCAATTAACTACCAATAGATCTTTAAGCTTAAGCTCAATTCACACCACACTCCATCGGTTAGAACAAAAACAACTCTTGTCTTCCAAATACGATTTAGGTGGAGACTCAAGAAGGAGAGGCAGGCCAAAGCTTCTGTTTTCGGTAACCAGCGAAG
>JANQST010000400.1 GCA_028279155.1 Cyclobacteriaceae bacterium | reverse complement strand
TTAGGAGCAAGGTCTACATAATTTTCAGCAACAATGAGATCTTGTAGTCCATCGTTATTCATATCAGCAAATGTGCAGCCCCACGAAAATTCGTAATCAGCGACCTTTACTTCATCCGCGGTATTTGTGAATACAAAATCTCCTTCATTTCTAAGCATTATCCATTTTTCATCAAACTTGCTTTCATCTTTTATATCACCTTTGGCTAGAGATCGAGGTAATGTGCTGCCGGTATTGGAAAACATGAAATCCACCAACCCGTCATTATTATAATCACCAACTGCAAGCCCCATAGGATAAGAAAACTTATCAGTCATTGGATTCGGTTTCATGGTAAAAGTTAGATCTCCATTATTCTTGTAAATCCGCGGCTCTCCTGTATCGTGAACAACGCAGAGATCTAACCAGCTATCATTATCAATATCCACAAAGACTCCTTGAAAGGTGTTATGAATATATTCTAACCCAGCCTCTTTGGTAATACTTATGAATGTATCATCTCCGTTATTTAGTAGAAGTTCACTTGTTGATCCATAGTCCTTCCTCTCAAAGATGGTTTGACCTTCCATCAATTCCTTTTTTAGATAGGTTGCAAGAAAAATATCAAGATCCCCATCTCTATCAATATCACCCGCAGTGATTCCAGCAGGTGTTGATTTTGTATTTACTGGAGTATCAATTTTTTTCTTTCGAAATTCGCCCTCCTCATTATAGTAGATATACAGACCATCTTCTCGTGAAATCATCAGATCATTGAATCCGTTATTATCAAAATCAGCAGAAATAGAACTAATGGATGTTGTATTGTTTCCCTTCCTAGGAAGGGAAACATCATTGCTTATATCAATGAATTCGTCATCCTTAAATGCAAATAGAGCATCTTCCTGATCCAACCCTCCACCAAGAAAAAGTTCATCGACATTATCATTGTCGATATCAATAAATGCCGAAGGAGCTATCGGTAGGGATTTCTGCTTATTGTATTTATGGTAAAAGGGGAGGTTGATTTGCTTGAAAATTGGTATTTCGCTTTCATCAATACTCGTAGTGTATTTTTCAGATATTGAATCCCACCAAAAGAAATAAAAGCCACAGAATACAGCGATGAATACAAGTAGAAAAATTGTGAGGAAGCTCTTTTTAATCATTTTCAGAAAGATTAAGGTTGAATTGATAAAGTGACAGACTGAAAAGAATGAAGTGTGTTACATTCATTAATATTGGTAGCATATGTTTTCCAATCGATGGAAAAATTTTTCCTATGACTACAAGTAGAATTAGGATAACAATTGGGTTTAAAATGGCCATCCATTTTTTATAATATGTACCCCCTTTTAGTATAGTGATCGCAAAGAACACCGAAAGGATGGCTACTACAATACGAAGTGCCTTTACGAGTACCTCGAGGTGAGAAGTATAGTTTTCCAATATTGACTGATATACTTGAGGAGCTATCAGTTCTTGCATATGGGTAATCGTTCCAATAAACGCACGAGAACCTATCCAGATTCCACCTACTCCAAAGGCTACAAACCCGATTGCCAGCACTGTTCGTGCTAATTTCTCATTTCCCGGGCTGAGCATCTGATAGATATGGATGTATCCTGCGAAATAAAAAGGAAGTCCAATGACAGCCAGGAAATGACCTGTTTTGAGATTTTCAAGAGAGACAAATTTCAGAAACTCATAATTCTCTGCATTTCCTAATATGTTGTCCGAATAGTGTAAATGGTATTCGCCCATTCCTACTAAGACTGAAGCTAGAAGACCTAAAACGCCTAAAATTTTTGTTGTTTTCATATGTTGTTGTCGAAGGTTAGCTTCTCAAATTCTTTAGAATATATTTTGATGCGCTATCGTTCCAATCACCATCACCAGGTACGTTCTCAAGAAGAATGGTTAGTTGGCTGGAAGAAACAAAGTCACCCAGTCTACCAAGTATATAAGCGGCATACCATCCTGGCCATTGCTGATCATGCTTACCGCTTAATACATTGGATTGGTAATCATGATGCGCATTGGAAGCGGCCTCTAATGCTTGTTTTAACTGTTCGTTACTAGGAGTATTCACATATCTTATCATTTTCGTCAATAAGCAAAAAGTCTTAAGCAAAAAACAAATGACAAACGATGAAGGTCAAAACAGAAACGATGATACCGAGCATAAAAACATTGAATGATATACGCAGGAAGTTGAATTTCCTGTTCACATTTTTTCCGAGATAAAAAACATCTTTCGATATCGAATCATACAAAAGGTCACCGCTATACATTAATGTCCTTAGGTCTTCTACATAGTCTTCTTCTTTCATATTATGAAAATTTCCAAAGAAAAGAGGGTTAGAAGAATGAGAACTGGTTTTGACCTTTTCGCCATGGGTAAAGTCAGGCCTGGTAGCGAAAACAGCATAAACAATTGATAAAATGTTGGTGATCAGCATCATGATTATTGGCACGATCAAATGGGGATCTTCGTTCATTCTGTTCATTACCGTTCCTATAATGATGGACATGATGATTGCGTTAATGGAAATAAGAATATTGGATTTCCTGTCAACCATTGTATTCAGTGTGTAATGATTCTTAGACAACAGTCTGAACATGGTTTCTACACCTCTTTCAGAACGCGGCTCAATTTTCGATAACTTCTTTTTTAACTCTTTGATCTTTGCAGGATCCATACTCATTTCGGCTGCAAGCACTTTGTCTTCCTGATTCTTTTTCATGATTCCTTATTGCGGTATTAATAATCACCTGTAAGTGAGGAAAAAAAATGCAACGACCTGGTATTGTCCAATACAATGAACGCAGGAAAGAAGTGGAAACTTTGACTTAATGAAAAAACCAAAATTTATGATCCACAAGAGCTTGTTTCTGTTAGTATTGATAGTTAGTGCGTGTGCTAGCTACAAACCTTATTTAGGGACCAACGCTGACGAAGAACAAATCAATGAAAAACCCATTCGATCTATTTTTTTGGTGGGTGGAGCTAGTGAAGACCCAACCAATTCATCGCCGACATTTACATTATTGAGGTCACAGCTGATAGAGGCAGGAAGGGATGGTCATTTGTTTCTTTTGGGAAATAATGGTGCTAGTAGAGGTTTGCCGGATTCTTCACATACAGTTAAAAGAGCTGCTGCTGAAGCATTGCTTGAAGGTAAATTGAATATGCTCCAATCATTTGAAGGAGATGTTCTTATCACCTCTGGTGTTCGTGATTGGGATGCAGGGGGTAAGCACGGGTATCAAAATGTACAGAACCTGGAAGAGTACGTAGAATCAGTTCTTGGAAATAAAGGAAATGTATTCTTGCCTGACAATGCATGTCCAGGACCGGTTGAAGTACCACTTTCCAACGACCTGGTTGCAATTGTGATCAATACCCAATGGTGGCTTCATGAATGGGATAAGCCCGGGGAAGATTCGGGTTGTGAGTCGTTGACACCAGGTGATTTTCTAGTGCATTTAAAGGATGCATTTAAGCGAAATTCGGATAAGAAAATAATTGTAGTCGGTAGTCATCCATTGTATAGCAATGGACCCCATGGTGGTTATTTTCCGGCATCAACTCACCTGCTTCCGCCTGTCTTCGGATCACTATATGCAGGATATCGAAAAAAAGTTGGGAACCTACAGGATCTATCGAGCAGAAGGTATCGACAAATGAGAGCAGGGCTCGAAGATGTTTTGAAGCTTCATCCTAATGCGATTTATGTCTCAGGACATGAAAAATCGCTTCAGTATCACAAAGTAAACGAACTTCATCAAATAATAAGTGGTTCAGCTGGCGATGCGACTCCTGTGGCGCAAGGTAGAACAGCCTCTTTTGCTTACGCTAGTCAAGGTTTTGGTAAGCTCAACTTCTTCGAAAATGGTGATGTTTGGTTAGAATTTTGGATCCCGGATGGAGGTAAAGGCAACCGTTTCTATAGCAAAAAACTATTCAACCATCAATGGGTTGAACCCAAGAAAGAAGATTATGCGGCCATTAACTATTCAGGCGAATTTAGAACCGGAAAGGGAGATGGTTCTCTTGTCCGAGATAAGAAAAAACCAGGACTTTTGGGTCACAATTATCGAAAAGAATGGGCCGCTGAAATAACAGCGCCAGTATTCGATTTCGGAACAGAGCATGGAGGACTAAAGATTGTTCAGCGAGGGGGCGGTATGCAAACACGGTCATTGAGACTTGAGAATCCCGATGGTAAACAATACGTGTTACGATCCATTGAAAAGTTCCCTGAAGCAGCTGTTCCGAGAATACTAAGAGAAACATTTGTCGGAAGCTTTGTAAAAGATCAACTTTCAGCTTCACATCCATACGGCGCATTTGCAGTAGCCGATATGGCTGAAGCAGTTGGAGTTTATCATACCAATCCCAAGCTAGTCTACCTTAAGGACGATCCCCGCTTAGGACAATATAGAGAAGATTTTAGGAACGGACTCTTTCTATATGAGGAACGTCCTGCTAAAGATCGCAGCGATGTGGCGAGCTTTGGTAATTCTACCAAGATTATTAATACCCTTGATGTAGTAGAAAAAACTCAGAAGAACTCCAATCATTACGTCGATCAAACCCATGTTCTGCGCTCTAGGCTTTTTGATATTTTTCTAGGTGATTGGGATCGACACGATGATCAATGGCGCTGGGCATCTTTCCAGGATGACGAAGATCGAACCTACTATCGACCGATACCCCGAGATAGGGATCAGGCATTTTTCCTAGGCGATGGTGCCATTATGAAATTCGCCTCTCATAAATGGGGGAACCCGAAGACACAAGGATTTCATCACGACATTAAAGACGTGTCCGGTCTTGAATTCAATGCACGCTACTTTGACAGGTCCTTTATGACAGAACCTTCGTTGGAGGAATGGTTAGGGTTGGCGAATGATTTGAAAGCAAGATTAACCGATGATGTTATCGAAAACTCTGTAAGGAATCTTCCTGAAGCCATCTATGACCTCAATGGTGAAACTATTATCTCAAAACTCAAAAGCAGGAGGGACAAGTTAGATACCTATGCAAAGGAGCATTATTTGTTTCTGGCAAAGGCGGTTGATGTTGTCGGAACGAAGAAGAAAGAACGTTTTGAGATAACCCGACTAAATGATGAAGAAACCAACATTCAAGTTTTTGCTCTAAACAAAAATGGAGAGACAAAATACAAACTATATGATCGAACTTTTAAAGCAAGTGAAACCAAAGAAGTACGACTATATGGCCTAAAAGGTGATGACATTTTCAATATAAGCGGAGATACACGAAAGGGAACGAAGATTAGAATAATTGGAGGAAAAGGGGATGATGTTATTACTGATGATGTGATAAAGAAAGGCCCGAAGAAAGTACTTGTTTATGATAAGGAGAAGAACACAACGATCAATGGAAATGGAATAAGAGATAAAACTTCAGATGACCCTGAGGTTCATTTATATGATCGCAAGGCTTTCAAGTACAACGTGCTTTTCCCCTTAATTAAAATCAGCGCAAACCCGGATGATGGATTAATTTTTGGTGGTGGTACTGCCTTTACTAAACATGGATTTAGAAAAACTCCATTCGCTGTGCTTCATAAGATCAATTTTGACTATGCACCCAAAACCTCCGCATTCAATATAGTTTACACAGGCCACTATACAGATGTTTTAGCTAAATGGGATTACCTCATGGAAATAGATGTTCATCAGCCAGCATTTTCAGATATATTCTATGGATTTGGCAATAAGTCTAATAGTGATGAAGATATTAGAGACGAAGATAGACATCACTACCTGGCCAGGTATTCCCAGATAACTTTTAAGCACGAACTTGTTACTCATTCTCCAGATGATAAGCACGTTTTCAAAATAGGTGGGTTTTACAATTCAGTTGAAATTGCCGATGAAGACAATGATGAGGAAGATGACCGCTTTATTCTTGATTATCCTGGTTTAGTTGGACGAGGAGCAGGGTCTCAGTCTCCATTGTTGAACATCAACAGACACTACCTTGGGGCAAATTTTGACTATACCTGGGATACACGTGATAATCAGTTTTTCCCTACGGGTGGATTTCGATTCCACGGTGAAGGTCGTGTAGTTGGCCAGTTAGGAGATGAAAAGAATTCCTATCAGCAACTAGCAGGGAATGCTTCCATTTATTTCGGAACAGGAGGTACATTCAATACCATCTTCGCTGCAAGAATCGGAGGTACAATGACGTTCGGCGACTTTGAATTTTATCAGGCGGCTAGATTAGGAGGTACAACCAATAATAGGGGATATAGAAAATTCAGATTTACCGGAGACGACAACTTCTATCAAAATACAGAATTAAGAATCAAACTATTCAACTTCAGAACCAGCATTTTGCCTGGATCGGTGGGCCTTATTGGTTTTCATGACATAGGGAGAGTGTGGTCTGATAATCCTGATCAAATTTTTGAAGACTCATCTCTGGAAAACTGGCATAGAGGTTATGGGGGGGGACTTTGGGTCTCTCCACTCGGTAAGATTGTATTGTCAACAGAAGTGGCCAGATCGAATGATGAAGACAATACCCTATTCTTCATTCGCTTCGGATTCATGTTTTAGGAATTAGCTATGGATACAGGCTAGATGAGATCTTATTGATCTTGTCTGGCCTTTCCTTTTTGTGAGGCTAGTGAATAAACTTACAATGGAGATTAAATCAAGCACAGTTAAGATAAGAAGACTTGATCTCGATCTTGCCTTTGGAATAATTGATCTCACCTTCCTCTCGAAGCTGATTAAGGATGTTCGTAACAGTCACACGTGTTGAACAGATCATGCTAGCTATATCCTGATGTGTAAGGTTAGTTTCAAAAACAATGGAATCACCTTCATGCTTTCCTGCTTCCTCTGCCAACTCTAGAAGTAAACGTATTAATCGACTTCTTGTGTCTTTAAGAAAAACAAGGTCACGGTATCTTTTTTCTATTTGTTGATGCTTTTTCCAAAGCAACTCATTGAAGCGAAGTGAGAATTGTTTGTTTTGTTGAAGAACTGATTCAAACACAGGATAGGTGATGCTGCTGATAAGTACTTTTTCAGAAATAGCTGCAGCTGATTCGGTTAAATTTTGAGGAATAGATCGATCATGCTCTCCAAAAATGTCCCCCTCTTTTAATATCTCCTTAATGAATGGGTGCTCATCTACTCCAGATTCAAAGATTTTCACCCGACCGGAAAGGATCAGGTATATGGTTAGCCCAGCATCATGAAAAGTTATTTGCTCTCCCTTTTTAAGTGTTTTCAGTTTAGAATTGTTTTGTATCTCTTGCAACTGATTAGTTGTGAGTGAACTAACAAGGGGATGTTCAGCTAAGTGGTGTTTGATGATAGGCGTTGAAAAATAACTCCCTTTAATCATGGTTTTGATTTGATTTTGAGATCAATTCAATTTCTTTTCTGGTATATGTTAGTTCTCCGGCTTTTCTGAGTTTACTTATCACATTGTTGACTGTTTGTCTGCTGGTTGAAGTAAGCTTAGCGATATCACTGTGTGAGAAGATGTTTCGTGCAATTCTTCTATTATCATTGTCTTCCGCATTTTCCTTTACAAAATCATACAAGAAGTCTCGAATACGAGTATCAGCGTCTTTGTAGAGAATGTCATCCAATCTTCGTTCAATCTTTCGAAACTTCAGACCGGCAATCTTTAAAATCGAATTATGAAGTTTTGGATATTGATCCATCAATTCTTCCATCCGATTTACTTCAATAAAACAAATCACACAATCAGACATGGCTATGGCCGAGTAGGGGGTTGAAGGCTCACCAATCGTAATTTTAGACTCCCCGAAAATATTACCTTTTCCAAGTGTGTATTTAAGTGAAAATTTATCATCCTCAAAGATCCCGATCTTTACATGTCCTTTCTTGATGAAATAGATCAAATGATCTTCTTCAAACTGTTCATGAATTTCGCTGCCTTTTTTATAGGTCTTCATGACCAATAATTCGCATAGATTCATCATGTCACGCATGCCTACTCTTTTCATCATATTGAAAGACTCTTCCAAAAACCAATACTTCATTAACCTCATAGGGTACTCATTTTTAGTTCGGTTTGTATGGCATCAATTGCATATACAATAAAGCCTACAAATTCCTGACGTTGATCTGATACTGATACAATTTCTGAGTATGTTAAAACAGCACCTGACCAATCTTTTGTATTCCATTTTCCAATGGGTAGCTGATGTTTTGATAAGAGATCACCGTCGACTTTGGGCCATACATTCACATAAAGATAAGGCTCATCGATTGTCTCATCTCCTGGAGAGAGACCGACACCAATGCTTTCAATAATTTCATCCTTTGGATCGGTTTTTATGGGAATCAAAGTAGCGAGATCAAAATGATGCGGCCAACACCTAACATCATAAGCACCGTCCCACTGGCTAATCATTTCCAGGAGAATATTATTACTATTCTTATAGAGCCGAGTGTATTCCTTCAACCCATCTTCACTTGCACCTAAAGGTCTAAGCGAATTGTATTTTTCTATTTCATAGGGCAATTCAAGCGATAAGTCTTCAATTGAAAAAGTCAGTTTATCTAGCTCCTCCTTCAACCAATAAAGTCCCTCGTTTGTGGATCTACCCTTCATGTCGAATTCTGCTATCTGTGTTCC
>JANQST010000387.1 GCA_028279155.1 Cyclobacteriaceae bacterium | reverse complement strand
TAGGGTCTAAAGTAACACCTGTTGGGTTGGCACCTGTAGTATTACCTCCAGTCACATAATCAACCCAGGTACCAAAGTAGGCAGGTAGGTAAAATTGCTGGTTTACTCGAGATGCAACCGTATTGGCAGCATAACTATCTCCTGCATCTTCTTGAGTGGTATATGCTCTGACAAAGAAGTTGGAACCTCTCAATTCAAGCTTACCGGTCCAAATGATGAAATTATCCAGGATAAATCTGTCATTGGCGGTGTAAACGCTACTCCCTCGTCCCCAATTCACTTGCGCTAAGGCTTCCAGGTTGTCATTGATTCTATAGTGAAGAGCTCCTCCGAGTTTCAAACTCTCAGTTGTGTTATCAACAAAATCTCTTTCCGCATAGCCAACAGGTGTGAAAAGGCCATTCGCTCCATTTGGAAGCAATGAACGTATTGCTGAAAGTTGAGTTGCTGTCGCAATATCTTCAGGAGTAGCATCTGCTGCTTGCCCGGCACTGATGGCAATATCAGCAATCCCTCCAATATCAATAGGAAAGTCACCATAGATGTTAACTCCATCATAAGCCCTATTGTTAGTACGATTGCTAGCCAGGTTACCCTCAACTGTTGCGCCACTTTGATCTCGGGTATCAACACCAATAAAGTCCTGAGCATTTACCCATGAAACATTAATCTTATATGCCCATTTGTTGTCGATGGATTGTGCAAACCTCAAACCTAGATCTTTGTAAAGTGCAGCTGAATGATCTTCCTCGTCTAGATGGTTCACACCAAACTTCGTATAAATATCTAGTCCTTGATAGTCGAATGGGCTCTTACTATTCATCAACAGAATCCCCTGAATTGCATTCGGTCCGTAGAGCGCCGAAGCAGCTCCCGGAATCATCTCCACACTTTCAAGGTCCATTTCACTAATACCTACTGCATTACCTACAGGGAAATTCAAACCTGGTGCCTGGTTGTCAATACCATCAATCAACTGTACGAATCGATTATTACCATTCGCGCCAAACCCTCGGGCATTCACAGATTTGAATGTAAGACTTTGCGTACTGAAATCGACTCCATTCATGTTTTTGATCCCAGAATAGAAATCTGGTGATGGAGCGGTCTGAATATCCAGGATATCCATCCGCTCAATACTTACCGGAGACTTAAGTGTACTTTCTTCTACTCTGGAAGCAGAAACCACTACCTCTTGTCCCAAAAGTGTTGACTCAGCTAGTTGCGCCTGGATCTGCGTAGTTCCAGAACTTACTTCGATTTCTTGTCGGTCATATCCAACATAAGAAATCACCAAAGTAAAAGGTGGACTCGATTGGATAGTCAAAGAGAAGTTTCCATCCACGTCCGTAATCGTCCCCAATACAGTACCTTTCACCAGGATGTTCACGCCTATCAACGGCTCACCTGAATCCGCATCGGTTACTGTACCGGTAACGGTTGTTTGAGCATTTGCTATCCCGCAAACCGCGATAAACATCAGCCCTAAAATTATTTTAGTAAAATTCCGATTCATAAGGTTAACGTTTGTTAGTAATCTTCAAGTTAATAATTATAAAATATCCTAAAAAGCTGTTTTACAGACTTTTTGGAACAGAAAAAATATTATGCATGCATAATATTAGCAATTTTCCGCTAAATGCTGAACTTAATTCCGGTAAAAGGGAGAATTACCTTATGATTCGTTTTTTACATGTTCTACCAGCTTATCGCATAGTGAATCGATTTCCTGGTTCATGTATTCATCACCTGTAGAGTTCAAAATACTTTGACTAAGACCACCCAGACAGTCGATGTAAAACCTCTTCATCTCATCGACAGGCATGTCCTTGGTCCACAGGTCAATTCTCATTGTGTTCTTATTTTGATGATCCCACAATGACAGGCTCATTGATTTAGTTTCGGAAAAACCATCAGAATCTTTCTCATCTGCATCCCACAATATTCTTTCAGGAATTTGATCATCATCCAATTCTACAACGAGTTTTATTTCTGATTTCTTCATATTAAAAGGTTTGGAAAAGATTGGTTATAATTTTAACTAAAATGGAGTTTTCAAAATGTGATGATGAACAACTTCATTTATTGAGTTATGGTAAGGAATTTCTGAAGTTGACGTACCGTAAGGCTGAATTTTCATCTATTGAAGTATCACAGTTCAATTCTGTTGCTCTTGCATTTATATCTTCAACCCTGTTCTCTGGACTTGGGTGTGTACTCAAAAATTCGGGCTGAAATTGTTCTTCGTTTCTCAAAAGTTTTTCAAAAAATGCCGCAGCTCCATTGCATGCATAATCAGTACTCGCCAGGTACCGAACAGAATAGTCATCTGCTTCGGCCTCAGCATCTCGACTGAATGCCAGGATTGCTCCTGTTCCAGCTACCTGACCAGCAATCTGTTCAAGCGTGGAACCGTCTCCTCCGGAAATTATGCTTAGTAATAAGGAAATGCCGTATTGCCTTTGCAATTGCTTTGAACCATGCCGTTGGTCCGAGTGTGCAATTTCGTGTCCCAAAACTCCAGCTAGATCGTCTTCTTTGTCCAAAAAGTAGATAAGACCAGTGTGAACATACAACTGACCTCCAGGTGTTGCGAAAGCATTTAAAACCGGTCCGTCCGATGGGTCATTGATGATATTTATTCTCCATGTAAATTCATCCTTGAATGTGATATCTTCCGATGAAAGAATATCTTCAACCATGCTCTCAATGTAAGCATAAGAAATCGGATACTGCTCCCGAGAAAGGATGTCAAAGGACGGATCATTGGCTATTTGTTCGGCAATCTTCTCACCTAGATCGATATCATTTTGTACAGAAAAGATCAAAAAGTCTCCGTTCTTATCACACGAAGAGCTCACAGCAATTCCAATTAGTGAAAAAAACAATATGACTGACCTTAATGCTTTCATTTTAAAATATCTATTGCCTGTGCCTTGTCCTTCTCCAATTGTAGTTTTAATTCATTTAGAGAATTGAACTTTTTCTCTTTTCTTAACGATTGAACAAACTCAATTGTGATTTCCCTTCCGTAAATATTTTCATCAAAATTAAAAAGATGTGCTTCAATTGTTCGCTGGCTGCCATTAACCGTTGGTTTAAACCCAATATTTAGCATTCCCTCAAATTTATTCCCATCCAATTCTGCGATTATCGCATAGGCACCATCGCCAGGTAATAATTTGTATTCCTTATCGATTTGAATGTTAGCGGTAGGAAATCCAATCTCACGTCCAACCTTTTCACCTTGAACAACCAATCCCTTAATGGAATAATTCCTACCAAGCAGCGTGTGTGACAATCGAATATCTCCTTCATGAAGTGCATTTCTGATCTTTGTCGAACTAATTCCTATATCATCAATATCCTGTCTTGGGATTTCAAAAACCTCATATCCATATTTTGAGGATTGACCCTTGAGGAATTGGATATCCCCTTCCCTGTTATTTCCAAACCGATGATCATATCCTATATATAATTTCTTCGTACCAATTTGATCAACAAGGATTGTTCGAACAAATTCATCCGCTGAAAGATTTGAGAATTTGGGAGTGAACGGAATTTTAATAACATAATCCAAACCAAGGGATTCAAGCAATCTCACCTTCTCTTTAAATGTGCTCAGAAGTTTTAAGTCATCAGCATCCTTTTTTAAAATAAACCTTGGGTGCGGCCAGAAGGTAATGAGTATGCTCTTTCCTTCATTGGAATTGGCTTCTTCTACTACCTTTTTTAAAATTTCTTGATGGCCCAGGTGAACACCATCGAAGGTACCGATTGTAACTGCAGCATACGGTAGCTTTTCAAATCCTTCTATGTTCTCAATTACCTTCATTTACTTTTT
>JANQST010000367.1 GCA_028279155.1 Cyclobacteriaceae bacterium | reverse complement strand
TTGGTCATTTTCAAACATCCATTTCTCCATTCATCGGAGAGGTTAGCTTGTTCTTCAATTTCTTACGGTCTTTCTCGCTTCCCAACAACAACATCAGTTTTGTCGCTGCAGCCTCAGTAGTAATGTCTCCACCACTCAAAACCCCTATTTCATTCAATTTTTTACTCGTTTCATACCGGCCTTGCATCACCTCTCCACCAAGGCATTGGCTCACATTCAACACAATCAATCCCGCATCCACTGCCTCTTGAAGGCAGTTTAGGAACCATTCGGAAGTCATGGTATTCCCTGATCCAAACGACTCCAAAATCAAACCCTCGAGGTTACTGGCAAAAATCGTTCCTCTTACTGCACTTTCTGTAATTCCGGGAAAAATTCTTAAAATAGTAACATTGGGATTGATCTCAGAATTGATTTTTAGTGATACATTTTTCTCGTAAGGCTGGAGAACACTATGATTAAATTCTATTGAAATCCCAGCCTCAGCGAGATATGGATAATTCTCAGACTCAAAGGCTGCAAATTGGCTACTTCTAATTTTTTGAGAGCGATTACCCCGTAACAAAATGAAATTAAAATAGATACAGACTTCGCTAACTACTGGCACCCCTTTCTCTGTCATAGAAGCAATTTCCAAGGCGGTTATCAAATTTTCCCTTGCATCTGATCTGACAGAACCGATAGGCATTTGAGCTCCTGTGAGAATCACCGGCTTATTAAGTCCTTCCAGCATAAAGCTGAGCATTGATGCAGTGTACGCCATTGTATCAGTTCCATGAAGAATAACGAACCCATCGTATTGATCATAATTATCCTGTATGATTATACTCAATTTTTTCCAATCGTCAACAGTGATGTTGGATGAATCAATTGGGGTTGGGAAAGAGATAGCTGCTAATTGAATGCTTAAGGATTTGAGCTCAGGAATCTTTTCAACCACCTGTCCGAAATCAAATGGAGCCAGCGAGCCTGATTCGTCTCGCACCATTCCGAACGTGCCTCCTGTATAAATAATAAGGATTCGTCGGTCTCCTGACTCGCTGATATTAGTCACTTCGTATTTCACGAGCGGAAAAATAAGTCATTTGCATTTTTGGTGGTTAACCTAGCCACCTCGTCAACTGAGATCTGTAATACCTCTGCCATTTTCGCGACGATAAATTTGAGTTTTGAAGGTTCGTTTCGTTTTCCTCTTTCCGGTGCGGGTGACAAATATGGACTGTCGGTTTCTAAAACAAGCCTACTTGGGTCTAATTCTTGAAGGACTTTATCAAGTCCCCCATTTTTGAAAGTAGCTACACCTCCTATCCCAAGGTGAAAGCCTAAATCAGTTATACTTTTTCCTTGGTCTGTAGTTCCTGTGAAACAATGGAATACACCCCTTAATCCCCTATTTTCAAATTCACCGACCAGTTCTATGGTCTGATCAATCGTTTCACGACAATGAATAGCAACCGGAATATCGTGTTTAATGGCTAACTCGCATTGGAATTTAAACACCTCCTTTTGCTGTTCCCAAAATGTCTTGTCCCAATACAGATCTGTACCAATTTCTCCTACAGCGATAAAGTTTCTTTTAGACAACCACTCTTCGACTTGATACAGCTGTTTTTCAAAATCTTCCTTGACGGAACAGGGATGCAGGCCCATCATGGCATAGCAGTAATCAGGATATTTTTCTTCCAGTCGAAGCATGTCATCTATAGAGTCTTTGTCGATGTTAGGGAGTAAGATCTTTTTAATTCCACCATCGATCGCTCTCTGAATAACTTCATCAACATCTTTGTCAAATTCTTCAAGGAAAATATGTGCGTGGGTGTCTATTATCATGAAATAACGCTGAACTTATAATTTAAAGATGACCAATGCTCCAAACATGCTGGCAATATTGCTTTCAGGTTTTCGAATGACTTCTCATTGTCGTGAAACACTATAATACTTCCCGGTCTGGTTTTTTTCAACATTCGGATTGACTTTGAAACATCTAATTTCTTCTTGAAATCTCCAGCAAGATGACTCCACATAATGATCCGATAGTCTGACTTGAGCTCTAGAATTTGACTTCTTTTAATTCGCCCATATGGCGGCCTGAATAGCTCATTTTTTCGTCTTTGAATTTCAGTAAAGAGTTCATTGCATTCATATATGCTTTTCAGGTACTCTCTTGTTTTTGTTTTCCATCCATTTTCATGATGGTTTGTATGATTTCCCAATTTATGTCCTCGATTGACAGTATCAATTGCTGTTTGATTGAATTGAGCTAAGTTTTCACCGACACAAAAAAAAGTAGCTTTTGCTTGATAATGGTCCAATAGATCTAGAATCCAGGGAGTAACTTCAGGATGCGGACCGTCATCGAATGTCAGAAATAGTTCATCCTGAGACTTCTTCTCCCAAATCAATGATGGATAGATTTTTTTTATTAGATCAGGAGTTTGATTTGGACTCATTTATTCAAGACACGGCAGGAAAGCATGGTTATATCATCATTGAATTTTCGATTGCCTTTGAACTCTACGAGCTCATCCAAAATTCTGTTGTGAAGCCCATGCAAGTTATGGAGCTGTTCCCTTATGAGGGCTTCCAGCCGCTCAAATTCAAAGGCTTCATCTTCCTCGCTGAAGGTCTCCGTCAATCCATCCGTATAGGCGAAGATGAAAAAATCAGATAGGTCTTTGATCGTTTCTGTTTTAATAAAAGGGAGTGGGTCAAACATACCCAATACAGTTGTTCCCTCATTTAACAGAACGATCTCCTCATTATTATTGATCAGTACAATTTCGTTGTGACCACAATTGATATATTCAAGTTCGTTTGTCGTGAAATCATAAATGGCAGCAAAGAAGGTGATGAAATTTTCTGCATTCCCACTTCTATAGGTGGTATGGTTCAATTCATGAACGATTTGTTCCAAATTGATTGAGTGTCTTACCAGAGTTCTTAAAGAAGCTTGAAAGTTAGACATTAACAAAGCCGCCGGAACTCCCTTTCCTGAAACATCGGCAATACATATCAGGAAGCGGTCCTTGTCTATGGGAATGTAATCGTAATAGTCACCTCCAACATCCTGATGAGGTAAATAGAAGGCTTCTATCTGCAAGCGCTCCGCCATTGGCAGCTGTTTTGGAAACAGGAAGTTCTGAACCTTTTTGGCAATCTCAAGCTCTCGGTGATAGGCTTCTTGCTCCATTTGCTTCCTCGCAAACTTTTTGTTTTCAATTGCAACAAGTATCAGGTTGGTCAGGGCATTTAAAAACCTGTTTTCAACAACGGACTCTTCACCTGTTGAAATAAAGACCACAGCCAAAAGCTTTCCTTTGTGATAGACAGGAAACACTTGCTGAAATTGGCCTTCGAATTTTTCAGACTCTTCAAGCTGCTCCACTTCTTTCAAATCAAGAAACTCCGGATCCAGCCCAACATCTTCACAGGATTCAGCTGTTCCAAAATGTACCCTGCAGGTCCAATCCCCATCCAAGTCTGTGAACAGTGCAAGTTTCTGAATTTTTAAATCAGCAAGAAGTGTGAACTTGTATATTTTCAACAGGTCTTCTTCAGACAAATTGTTATTGATTGCCTGCGTTACCTCCAGGAGTGCATTTAACTGAAGATCCTTTATATCAAAGGTGGTATTATTCATTGCCTGTTGTGCGCTAAGAGTCCCTTTTTCGAAGCGAGATAGTAATACGACTTGAAGTTACTGATTAAATCAAAATCATCTAATTCTTTATCGGAATTTTCATAGATCCTTATCCAACCTTTTGAAGCTAGTTTGATCAATGTTTTCATGATGCTTTCCTCTGTCATATCCAAATTATCCTCAAGTTCAGTGTAAGAAATAACAAAGTAGAGTTCGTCCAAAATATCGTATTCTTCATTATCCATATTTCCTTCCTTTCCAGGTGTACCCTCCCACAATCGATTGAAGTCCCATGATTAATACATGAAATGGATAAAGAACCTGAAGAAGCAACAGTGGTATCAACACATTTTTATGATTCAAAAAATTACTCACTTGTTTAATTAGTAGGTAGTTGGCTAAAAATCTGGAAATAAAAATCACTCCCAAAAAAATGAGAGGTAAATAACCAAAAATCGTGCCTCCAATAGCTGCGAGAAATAACAAATTATCGATAAAAAAAAGAACTGCTGTTAATCTCAGTTTCCAGTTCTTATTGTACTTCCATTTGCTAATCCACCTTGATCGCTGATTTCGAAACTGGTTGAAGGTAGGTTGGGTCTTTGTTTTAACTGTTCCATACGTTGATTTCAAAAATCTTCCTGACCGAGGATATTTCCTTACAATGTCATAGAGTAAAAATTCATCATCTCCTGACGGTATTTTAATGTTTCCTTTATAGCCTCCGACTTCTTCAAATACTTTTTTTCTAAAAGCCAGGTTAGCTCCACTACACATACTTGGGTTGTTCGAGGCAAGTGTTACGCCTCCAAAGGCTATAAGACCAGCAAATTCAGTCATTTGCATATTCGCGAAAAGCCCCTCCCCTTCCAATGAAACAGGTCCTGCGACAATCTGAGTTTCTTGCGAGAACGCATATGCATATGACTCAATCCATTTTTCATTGATTCTGCAGTCAGCATCTGTGGTAATAATGACCTCATGATTTGCAGCTTCAATTCCTTTTGTCAACGCATTTTTCTTCCCATGAATCGTTGGGTCATCCAGATGCATTATTTTCAAATTGAAATTCGCTTTTTCCTGGATTTCCTTTGCTATTGCCCTGGTTGAATCAGTTGAAAAATCATCGACAACAATTACTTCAAACTGGGTTCTGTCAAAGGTTTGTTTGTTCAGATCTTGTAATATATTCTCAATGTTTTCTTCTTCGTTCCGAACAGGAATGATCACAGAAAAGAATGCTTTTTTTCCATCTCCATATGGTTTTATCCGTGACCATTTCCAGGATAAAATCAGGTAGAAAAAAACATGCCCTAATGAGAAAATAGTGATCAGGAGAATCATTAGGCAATGTTATGGGAATCCATCGAATTATGTGATTTTAATTTCCACAGCATGATAGCACCAATAATTGATGGGAGTGCTGTGTTTAGTAACCATAAAATGAAAACCGGAAAAACAATTGTTCCAAGATCATTCACCGTGTCTTTAAAAAAAATCAATGCGGAAGTTTCCCTCAAACCCAAACCCCCTAAGAGAGACGGGATGGATGAACGCACAAAAAAAATCCAGCCAATTCCAGCCGCCAATAACTCAATCGAAAGATCAAGATTAAAAAGTTTCAAGAGAATAATAAACTGAAGAAAGAAGACCATGTATCTTCCAACGGAGATCCCCAAAATCCTCAAGAGTATTTGTTTCTCCAGCCCTTTGAAATACGAATTGATTTTTTTCGGCAATACTTTGTAAATCGCAGTGAGTACGAATAGCACTAGCATTAGCGACCCTAGGACATAGTACCAGTCAAACTGATCTTCTAATAGCCAGGACACACCATAAACCCCTATGACTAATGTCAGAGAAAGCATAATGGCTCTGTTTAATAAGATCGCTGCAGAAGTCTGATACTTATCCTTCTTGGAAACAATCCGTGCAATAAAATCGCCGGTTGTAAATGGCAAAATCCAATTCATAGTCAATCCACCTAAAACATCTATGACAGCCTGTTTGAAAGAGATACCCTCAACTACATTTACAGAGATCTTCCATCGAAGGATTTCCAAATACCAATTGAGAATCATCAAAAAAAACTGCAGAGAAAGAATTGGTACAAAGTACCTTGGAATAACAAGGTCATCGAAAAAGATATTTTGACTTTGAAATTGATCATAGAGAAAGTAAAAGCACAGAAGTGTTATCGATGTTTTTAGTCCAATCCAAAACCACTTCTTTGTTTTCTCCATTTCTATTGAGGTGTTGTTCTTAACTTGCATGTGTGACCAAAAAAGAGAACATAATCTTAGGAATAGACCCAGGTACGAATGTAATGGGTTATGGTCTCATCAAATGTAGTGGTCAGCAAATGACGCTCATCCAATTTGGTGTCATTCATCTTTCAAAGTACAAAAATCATGAGGTAAAGCTTCAAAAAATATTTGATCGCGTATCTGCATTGATTGAAGAATACATTCCTGATGAAGTCGCACTCGAGTCCCCATTTTTCGGAAAAGATGTGCAAGCAATGTTGAAACTGGGTCGTGCTCAAGGAGTAGCAATGGCGGCAGCCTTGAGCAAGGAGATTCCTATCAATGAATATGCTCCTAGAAAGGTGAAGCAAGCTGTTACCGGCAATGGTAATGCAAGCAAAGAGCAGGTTGCAGCTATGGTCAAGAACCTTCTGAAATTTGAGGGTGATCCCAAATTACATGATGCAACAGATGCGCTTGCGGTGGCTGTTTGTCATAATTTTTCCTTCCGGCTTAACGTGGGAGGAAAAACCAGTGGATCAAGTTGGAAGTCGTTTATTTCAGACAATCCAAAACGGGTAAAATAGATTATAGAGCAGCTTTTATTCTTTCTGCCGTAGCAGACAGTTCTTCCTGGCTGGGAGACAGTTTCATTCGTGCAAAATTCATGTCATCAACCGAATTAATAGGTATCAAATGCACATGTGCATGAGGAACCTCCAATCCAACAACCGAAACACCAACCCGCTCACAGTCAGAAATACTATCGATGGCTTTTGCTACTTTTTTAGCAAAAAGATTGAGACCCGCCAATGTTTCGTCGTCCAGGTCAAATAGGTAATCAACTTCTTTTTTAGGGATCACTAAAGTGTGGCCTTCAACAAGAGGGTTGATGTCTAAGAACGCAAGAAAATCTTCGGATTCAGCAACAATGTGTGCTGGAATTTCTCGATTTATGATTCTCGTGAAAATGGATGGCATCAGACCGAAATATCGAGGATTTCGAATTCCATCTCACCAGCAGGAACTTGAATCTTAGCTTTTTCACCTTTCTTCTTTCCTAATAACCCTTTCCCGATTGGAGATTGAACAGAGATTTTACCTGACTTCAAATCTGCTTCTTCTTCTGCGACCAGTTGGTATGTGATCTGCATTCCGTTTGAATTATTCTTAATCTTCACAGATGATAGGATAGAAACTTTCGATGTATCTATAGATGATTCATCAATTTCTCTGGCATTCCCCACCACTGTCTCCAATTTAGAAATCTTAAGCTCCATCAAGCCTTGGGCTTCTTTCGCAGCATCGTACTCCGCGTTTTCGCTTAAGTCTCCCTTGTCTCGTGCTTCAGCAATTTGTTTTGCCATATCTGCACGTCCCTTTGTCTTTAATTCCTGAAGCTCATCCTTGAGCTTCTGCAATCCTTCTTTTGTGTAATAATTAACTGCCATATGTCTCTCCCCTTTAAACAAAAAAGAACGGCCTCTGGTTGAAGCCGTTGCATTTGTGTGTTTCATTATGTAATGCAAATATAATGGAATTAAGGCGCTTATGTCAAATTTTGGCGCAATCTCAAGTGCTTTAACGAAATCTCAGTGAGGGTCACCGTGTATTCTCAGCTATTCACCTAGTTTCTATTTATTATCACCTGATAATATTTATCTTGGGATCTATTAACCCTAATAACTAATTAATGAATACCAATATCGCCACTTCCACAACAGATTTTCTGGTTCATAAAGAAATAGAAGGAAATACCTTCGAAGTGGATAAATTGAACCAAATCGTCAAAATTTCCTGGTTTGGGAATGTTAATCTTTCAATTGCTTCGGAACTTCTAACACTTGCCGGTGATCATATTGAATTCAATGGGTTTACAAAACTACTCGTCGATCGAACCAAGCTATCAGAGTTTGATACAGAAGCAAGGGTTTGGATAAAAGATCTTCTGAAGACCCGAGCAAAAAAAATAGCAAAAAAAGTAGACAAAGTGGCCTTGATCAATGCCAAATCATCTATGGGGAAAATTTTCGGCAATATGATGGCAACTGCTATTAGCCTTATTCTTCCGAATATGAAAATGAAGAAATTCGATGAAGTAAGTGAGGCTGAAAGTTGGCTATTGGAGTAGGTCCAATGCCTTGATCTTGTCTACCAATACCTGGTTTATTCTCTCGTAAGATTCTTGTGTCCAACCGGCAACATGCGGGGTGAGAATAACATTTTTTTGAGCGCTTAATTCTTCAAAAATTTTTCTTTCTGATTCACTTAAGTTGTTCAATTTTTCATTTTCCAATACATCTAGTCCCGCACCGAACAATATGTCTTCTTTCAAAAGATCAAGCACTGCATCAAGCGATAGTAACTCACCTCTTGCTGTATTCAAAATGACTTTTAAATTTGGATATTTACCCAACTCCTCTCGAGAAAAATAGGAAATCGTCTCTTCAGTGAGTGGAACATGAATACTCAGAATTTCTACTTTTCTTCTTAACTCTTCTTCAGAAACTTCCTGAACGTACTCCATAGCAAAACCTGACTTATACTTATCATACGCTAGTATTTCACATTCAAACCCGCTCAACTTTCTTGCAAACGTTGAACCTGTATTTCCAAATCCGAATATTCCAACAACCTTCCCTTTCAACTCCACTCCCCTATTTGCTTCTCTCTTCCATTTTCCACTTTTAACCTCTTCATTGGATACTGTGATGTGACTCATTAAATTCAATAGCAATCCAACCGCATGTTCTCCCACTGCATCTCTATTTCCTTCGGGGGCATTCAAAATCTCAATCCCTTTTGATTCAAGGTATTTGGTATCTAGTTTATCTATTCCTGCCCCAGCCCGAGCAACAAACTTCAGCTTTTGTGCAACATCAATTAACTCTTGATTAACAGAAGTTTTACTTCGCACTATAAGTCCTGAAAACCCGCCAATGGAATCAAGAATCTCATTACGAGTTATCGATGGCTCATAATTAGCCTCAAAGCCAATTTCTTCCAGCATTGGCACAATGCTCTCATGCATTTCGTCAATGATAAGGACTCGGTTATTTACACTCATAGATTGTATAAAAGGTGTGCTACTGAGAAGTAGACAGCTAAACCGAGCAAATCGTTCGTTGTTGTGATAAAAGGTCCGGAAGCCAACGCTGGATTAACACCAAAGCGATTCAATACCAAGGGAGTCACTGTTCCCATGAATGAGGCCAACAAAACCACAGAAAATAGTGCTATTGATACTGTAGCAGCCAATGATTGATCACTCATGAATAAAATTACTGAACCAAATACCATGAGAGCCAGAATGATTCCATTAACAACTGCCACGAAAAAAACTTTTAACAATCGCTTGAGCATACTATCGGCAAAGACATTCGGATTAGCAAGGCTCTGGACCACAATGGAAGATGACTGTATGCCAACGTTTCCGCCCGATGCAGTGATTAGTGGAATAAAAAAAGCTAAAGCAGGAACAATGATTATTTCTTCTCTGAAGAAACCCATAAACTGAGCGCCAACTAATCCTCCGGCCATCCCGATGATGAGCCATGGTAATCGAGCTTTTGAAATCCTCCATACAGAATCATCCTCTTCCACATCTGAGCTCACCCCTGTCATCAATTGTCTTTCCTCTTCCGCATTTTCAGTGATCACATCAATCACGTCATCGATGGTAATTCTTCCAACCAATTTTCCTCGGGCATTAACCACTGGAACTGCTTCCAAATCATACTTCTGCATGATGTTGGCTACTTCCTCCTCGTCTGTAGAAGTTTCAACAGACACCAACTCATCATCATAGATGTCTGCCACCTTCGATCGATCGTTTGCAAGAATCAGCTTTTTCAACCCTACTTTTCCTATCAATTCTTCTTTGTCATTCACAACGTACACGGAGTAAATCTTCTCAATATTTTCCGCTTGCTTCCTAATTTCCTCAATGCACTGAAGAATGTTCCAGTTGTGATTTGCTTTGATCAACTCCTTAGCCATCAATCCTCCAGCTACGTCTTCATCGTACTCCAACAGCTCCATGAGGTTGGATGCTTTTTCCTCGTCATGAATTTGGCGGATAACCTCGTTTCTGTCTGAAACAGGCATATCGTACAATAAGTCCGTTCCATCATCAGAATCCATTTGCTCAACAAAAGCAGCAATTTCCTGAGCTGTGAATTGCTTGATGAATTCTCCACGAACATCTTCTTCAAGTTCTTCAAGAATCTCAGCTCCAGTCTCGACTGAAAGCAAGTCAAAAACATACTTGCACTCTTCTGAACTGAATTCATCTAGAAAAGCTGAAATGTCTGCTGAATTCACCCCGTCCAGGCTGTCCATGATGAACGCATTATCATCCTCCTCCAAGGCAAGCTGAAAACGCTCCTTGAACTCTACAGATAACTCAAATGTGTTCACTGCTTCCATCCCGAGGAAATTTTAGAGGTAAGCAAAATAAATTGTGCGACGGTTAGCTGTTCCGCCCGAGAATTCAAGATATCCAGGCTATTTACAGCTTCCGGCAAATTTATGTCTTTTAAAGCGTTGCGCAATGTTTTTCTCCTTTTGCCAAATCCAGCTTTTACTACTCTCTTAAACAATTCTTCATCACAGTCAAGCCTTTGAGTTGTATTACGTTTTAATCGTATAACAGCAGAATCAACCTTTGGTGGTGGTTGGAAAACTTGTGGTGGTACTGTGAACAAAAAATCAATATCAAAAAAAGCTTGCAGCAATACGCTGAGAATACCGTAAGTTTTTGATCCTTCATTGGCGCATATACGATCGGCTACTTCTTTCTGGATCATGCAAACAACTTCGTTTACCTTATTTCTCTCCTCCCAGAATTTGAAAAATAACTGTGAAGAAATGTTGTAAGGAAAATTACCGATTACTGAATAATGATCCTGCTCTACAGTAAACCCAAGAAAATCTTTTATCACAAATTGATCAGAGTGGTCAGGGTAGTTCCTTTTCAAATAGTCAACTGATTCCGAATCAACGTCCAGCGCTATAAATTCTTCCAGGTTTACTTCCAACAGGTATTTGGTTAGCACACCAGTCCCAGGACCGACTTCAATGACAAGCCCGTTTCTCTCCACCAAAGCGTTTACAATTTTCTGAGCGATGTTCTCATCCTTCAAAAAATGTTGCCCTAAATGTTTTTTTGGTTTTACACTTGCCAACTTATCGGAGGTTGTTATATTCAAATCTGTTAAAGTACACAATGAGCGACTCGTCCCAAAAGAAAAAAAATGTAATC
>JANQST010000359.1 GCA_028279155.1 Cyclobacteriaceae bacterium | reverse complement strand
AACTATCCTGCAGCAAGTAGTATAACGCCATTGCCGCATCCTTTCCTGTACTCCAGTTAAAGAAGGTTCTGTGCTTTTGCATTTTTGAAAAAAGAGACTTTCTCAAAAGTTCTGAAATTTCGTCAGGTTGAGCTTGTCGAAACCTTTCTTAAGCAAAAGACATTTCGATGAACTCAATGTGATTGCCTACTGAAACGATTTTAACTTTTGAGAAAGTCTCTTTTTTATGTATTGGAATGTTTACTAATCTCCACTTTCTTCCAGATCAAGTAGGAACGCGTACTGCAAGGCAGTGGTCCTGTAACGCTTAAAGCGTCCTGAGGCTCCGCCATGACCCGCTTCCATATCAGTGTCCAGGATCAATAATTTATTATCCGTTTTCTTGTCTCTAAGCTTAGCAACCCATTTGGCAGGTTCCCAGTACTGGACTTGCGAATCGAACAGCCCGGTAGTTACCAACATATTCGGATAGTCTTGCTCCTTCACTTGATCATATGGAGAATAAGACAACATGTATTCATACGATTCTAATGTTTTAGGATTTCCCCATTCATCAAATTCGCCCGTTGTTAATGGGATAGATTCATCCCACATTGTGGATATCACATCAACGAAAGGAACGGCGGCTATTACTCCATTGTACAGCTCGGGGTTCATGTTTACAATGGCACCCATTAATAGTCCACCCGCACTTCCTCCCAATGCATATAAATGCTCAGCAGACGTATACTTTTCTTCAATTAGAAATTTGGAACAGTCAACAAAATCATTAAATGTATTTTTCTTTTTGAACATTTTTCCATCCTCGTACCATTGTCTCCCCATCATGGAACCTCCTCGGATGTGTGCAATGGCAAAAGCGAACCCACGATCCAAAAGACTGAGTCGGTCTGATCGGAAAGAAGCATCAATCGTACTACCGTATGAGCCGTACGCATATTGAAGGAGGGGACTGTTACCATCTTTCTTGAATCCTTTTTTGTATACAATTGAGATTGGTACTTTAACACCATCTCGAACAGTTGCCCACACCCGTTCTGTTTGATAATCTTCCGGATTATGACCGCCTACAACTTCTTGTTGCTTCATCAATGTTTTTTCCTTCGTCTCCATGTCATAGTCAAAGGTCGATTGAGGAGTGGTCAATGAAGTATAGCCGAAGCGAAGGGTCTTTGTATTGAATTCTGCGTTTGTAGATATGTAGGCAGCATATGCTGGTTCGCCAAAGTTCAAATAATGCTCATCACCGGAAGTTTGATCAATCACTCTCAAATTGCTTAGCCCATCCTTACGCTCATCAATCACCATATAATTATCAAACAATTCGATACCCTCAAGGAGAACGTCTTGTCTGTGAGGGATGACCTCTTTCCAGTTATCCATTTGTGTTGCATCTACTGAAGTTTCCATCAAACGGAAATTCTGAGCATCCCAATTTGTTACGATGTAGAACTTATCGCCGAAATGGTCGATGCTATATTCATGTTTGGTACCACGCGGGGTAAATTCCTTGAAGCCAGCATCAGGATTGTCCGCATCAATGATTCGGTAGTCACTCACCAATGTATGCCAGCTTCCAATAATGATGTACTTATCAGATTTTGATTTGTACACCCAGTTATAATAGGTATCGTCTTTTTCATGGTAAACCAATTTATCGCTGGAAACCTTATTACCAAGTTTGTGACTATACACTTTTTCAGGAAGAAGGGTAATCTTATTCTTGACCCCATAGAAGAAGGTCTTATTGTCATTTGCCCAGGCTGCAGCACCGGACGTATTTTCAATTCTATCTTCAAAAAATTCTCCTGTCACCAGGTTTTTGAATCGCATGGTATAGATTCTTCTGCTCAATGTATCCTCTCCAAATGCCAGGATTTGGTTATCAGGACTAACACTCAGTCCTGAGGTGGCATAGTATGCATATCCTTCAGCTAATTCATTGACATTGATCATGATTTCTTCCTCAGCTTCGAGGTTTCCCTTCTTTCTGCAGTGTATGGGATATTCACCTCCTTCTTCATATCGTGAGTAATACCAATAACCATTGGAGAAATAGGGAACAGACTCATCGTCTTTCTTGATTCGTCCAACCATTTCATCATAAAGCTTTTGCTGAAGGGCCTCTGTATGTGACATCACCGTCTTAGTGAAATCATTCTCTTCATTCAGATAGTTGAGCACCTTCTGTGTATGTTGGTCTGGGGTTTCCGCATTTTTTTGATCATCGGTCAACCGCATCCAGAAATAGGGATCGATCCTTGTCTGTCCGTGTTCGGTGAGTATTGAATCTGCTTTATCTGCAACAGGTGCATCTGGTCTCATAGAAATTGCTTCATTTTTTGTTTGCTCGGTACAAGCAGCAACAAGCATAACACTCGTGACTACTACCAATAATTTTAACTTGTTCATTTTTGATGATTTTGAGGTCGCCAATTTCTGAATTCATAACCTATTTTCCTAGATAGTTCTACACAATTGGTCATGGACTTCTTTCAATGCCCTCAATGAGGTGATGCAACCTGAATGTGAAATTCATCATCATAGAAACCAAAGGCCAAATAAATAATTCATTTTTTTCAAACCAAAACCTCAAAACCAATGAATAAAAAGTGGCTAATACTACTGTCGTTCCTTTTTTCAGGAACGTTGATTGCGCTATCACAATCAAAGGGAGTTGACCTTTATGAAAAAGGTGAGCTTGATAAAGCAAAGGAATATTTTTCTGGAAATTCTTCTAATGAAACTTCTATCTATTACTTGGGAAGAATAGCTTTTGATAAGGAAGATTTTCGAAAGGCAGCGGACTATTTCGAAGAAGCCATAGAAATGAATGATCGGGAATCAGATTATTACATCTGGTTGGGCAACTCAATTGGTAGTTATGCCAATGAAGTGAACATCTTCAGAAAGGGTGTCCTGGCCCCAAAGATCAAAACTGCTTATGAGAAGGCAGTAGAGTTAGATCCGACAAACATTGATGGGCATTGGGGACTGATTGAGTTTTACACGCAGGCTCCGGGATTTTTGGGAGGAAGCTGGGAAAAGGCAGAAGAAACTGCAAACAACATCAAAGAGCTTGATGTACTTGAGGGTCACAACGCGCTGGCAACAGTTTATTCCAGGCAGGAAGAATATGATAAAGCCGAGAAAGAATTTATTGCTGCAGCAGCTTTAGACAAAACAAGACTTTTGAATCTGGGTTTTTACTACCAAGGTAGGGAGCAATTTAAGAAGGCGTTTGAGACCTTTCAAACTGCGTATAAGAATGATCCTGAAGACTTGAGAGCACTCTATCAGATTGGTAGAACGAGTGCACTATCAGGAACAGAACTGGATACTGGCAGAAAGAGCCTGGAAAAATACCTTGAGATGGAATGGCAGGAGGGAACCCCTTCACATGCAGGTGCTTTGATGAGATTAGGAATGATCTATGAAAAACAAGGTGATAAACCTTCTGCGATAGCACATTATGAACGATCGCTGGAGAAAGACCCTGAGATGGAACAAGCCAAGAAAGGCTTGGATAGGTTGAGATAAATATCCCTGATGAGATTTTGCCGTAGATTTAGGCTATGGACATCTCGAATTATGGCTTTTCGAGGAATTATCTTCGGTCGATTCTTTCAGTCTTTGCTATTCTTCTGGTTTTAACCTTTGCCTTCCTCGTACAGCGTTACGTACGGGTTAGTCTAAGAGATCTACACTTTGATTGGATGCTTGAGATTCGAAGAAATTCGTTTGTCATTCTTTCATTGGGCTTGTTTGCTCCGTTGGTTTTTCTTCTTCGTGAAAAATTCCCACTTATACATCCACGATTAAATTGGAATTTTTTGGCTCACTTCTTTTTTGGAATCATGTTCGCATTTGCCCATATGTGGTTTGTCTCAATTGTGAGTGGAGGTTCACGAGCATTCGTCTTTTCTCAAAAAGTATTTCTCAATTTCTTTCACCTCGAAGTTTTGAGCTATTGGCTAATCCTGGTGATTGCGCAATTGACATACAGGAGCAAGAATAAAGAAAATGATGTTAATCAGGATGAAGCATTATTGATAAAAGCAAACGGTGTTCCGGTCCGATTGGCTTATCAGGATATAATCAAGATACAAGCTTATGATCATTACCTTAAGATCTTTGCCAAGAGTGGAACATATGTGCATCGTCACTCAATGAACGGAATAGAAAGCAGACTTGATTCTCATGGTTTTATTCGAGTACATCGTTCATGGGTTATTAATTCAGAATTTATCACTGCCATTCAGCAAAACACCGGACAGCTGGTTCTGACTGATGGAAGCAGACTTCCCATAAGCAGGACCTACAAAAACCTTGTAGAGAATAAACTTAAGGATTTCGCGAAAAAAACAGGTCACTAGCGACAAAGCAGGTCCTACTTTATTGATCAAAGCGCTTATTTGCTGAAAACTCAAATATGAGACTATTCATTTTGTTCATGTTGGCATTCAATGTTTGCCTGGGTCAGGAATTAATTCTTTGGAAAGGTATTCAATCAGGGCCTCATGCTGTTGGCTTTAAAGAACAGGGAAAGTATGACGATTCAAGGACTTTCGGAGAGTTACCCCAACGTCCAATTCAGATGGCTATGTGGTATCCAGCCACTCCAAATACGGGAGATAATCCAATGATCATTGAAGACTACTTTCAGCTTGAATTCAGGGAGGTTGATTTTACAAAAACTACAATAACAGATAGCATGAAGTCATCCATGTTGAATCGGTTGATCAGGCATGATGCAGAACCATTCAAATTGGAACAACTGTTGAATAGCAAGACGAAAGCTGTTGTTAACTCAAAACCCACGGACGGCAAATTTCCAATGATCTTATTTGTGCAAGGTGGAGGTCGTCCAGCCAGGTCGGCATTTTTGCTGAGTGAATATCTGGCAAGCCATGGTTTTGTAGTTGTGACAATGCCACATATTGGGTCCGAAACCCAACGACCTGATTCAGGTATGAAACGATACCTGACTCAAGTAGCGGACATGGAATATGTAATTTCTGAAATGGAAACGCTTCCGTTTGTTGATTCCGAACATTTATTTCTATTTTCATTTTCTACTGCTGCAGAATCATTATTCATCTATCAATCAAAAACAAAAAAGGCAAAGGCCATCGTAACGCTTGATGGCACACCCAACATGCAGTTAATGGATGAGTTAGTGGGATTCAACCAAAATGAAATTGATGTTCCATTGCTGTTTATCAAGAGTAATCATGGTGCTAAAATGACATTGGAAGTTGCAAAGGCTGACAATGAGTTGGAACCTTTGTTTTCCCGATCAGAAAGAACAAGTATTCGCATGATGAAGATGAACCACCCTGACCTTTTGTCTATTGGATTGATGGAAGCCTATGTTCCTAAATTAACACGCTTTGAACCTCTTGGTGAAAAGGTCAAATCTCATCAAGTGCTGTATGAAAGCATTCGAACATTTCTGACGGAATCCGGAAGTTCAAATTCGGTAAGTCTCGGTGACCACTATAAACTACCAGAAGATCTTGCCTTGATTAAGTTCTATGACGCGAATTAGAGATTTTTGCTACTTGAACATATCACTCACAACTAGCTCTTTGGAACCTTTCGTGTACTTGTAGAATCCTTCACCTGTTTTAGCTCCTAAATAACCAGCTGTGACCATATTTACCAGTAGGGGACACGGTGCGTATTTTGGATTACCAAATCCCTCGTACAAAACATTCATGATAGAAAGACAAACGTCCAGCCCAATGAAATCTGCGAGTTGAAGTGGACCCATCGGGTGTGCCATTCCTAATTTCATTACCGTATCGATCTCTTCCACGCCAGCAACACCTTCATGAAGCGTAATGATTGCTTCATTGATCATGGGCATGAGAATTCTGTTGGCAACAAAGCCAGGGTAGTCGTTTACTTCAACAGGAACCTTCTTCAGGTTCTTGCTCATTTCCATGATCGTTTTGGTCGTCTCATCAGAAGTAGCATATCCACGAATTACTTCGATTAGCTTCATTACTGGTACCGGGTTCATAAAATGCATTCCGATCACCTTATCCGGACGTTTGGTAGCTGCAGCGATTTTTGTAATTGAGATTGAAGAAGTGTTCGTCGATAGAATAGCCTGCTCAGGAGCATTTGCATCCATCGTCTCGAAGATCTTTTTCTTGATATCAAAGTTCTCTGTAGCTGCTTCAACGACCAGGTCTGCCGATTTAACTCCTTCTTCAGTAGAAGTGAAAGTGGTAATATTCCCCAATGCAGAATTCTTGTCCTCTTCAGTGATCAGCTCTTTTTGAACCTGGCGATCCAGGTTTTTACCAATGGTATCCAAGGCGCTATCCAACGCTTCTTGTGATATATCGATGAGTGAAACATTGTATCCATTCTGTGCAAATACGTGCGCAATACCATTACCCATGGTTCCGCTTCCTATGACTGAGATGTTTTTCATTTAAATTTTTGGTGTGTTAGCTGAATCATTCTTCTGACCGTCACCCTGAACTTGTTTCAGGGTCTTCTGCAGATTCTGAAACACCCGCCTGACGGGACTGACAGGAGTTCAGAATGACTTTATGTTGGTAAATTATTCTTATGCGTTCCTATCTACGCAATTCAAATCTTCAAACGCGACCTTCAATCGATCAACAAACGATTTTTCAGCCTCGCGAATCCAGACCCTTGGATCATAGAATTTCTTGTTTGGCTTATCATCACCGTCTGGGTTCCCGATTTGAGCTTGAAGGTAATCTTGTTTTTCGCCATAATAACCTTTGATGCCATCCCAGTACGCCCATTGCATATCTGTGTCGATATTCATTTTGATCGCTCCGTAAGAGATAGCCTCTCTAATTTCTTCTCTTGAAGATCCTGATCCACCATGAAATACAAAATTTACAGGATTGTGTCCCGTATTATGTTTTTCCTGAATGTGGTCTTGGGAGTTCTTAAGAATGATCGGTGTTAACTTGACATTTCCTGGTTTGTAAACACCATGAACATTACCAAAAGCGGCTGCAATGGTGAAATTGTCATCTACCTCCTTCAATTTCTCATATGCGTAAGCTACTTCATCTGGTTGGGTATATAACATGGAATTATCTAAATCTGTATTGTCCACACCAACTTCTTCACCCCCTGTAACTCCAAGTTCTATTTCGAGCGTTATCCCCATTTTGGACATCCGTTTGAAGTATTCAACGCACGTAGCGATGTTTTCTTCGATAGGTTCTTCTGAAAGGTCTAGCATGTGTGAGGAATAGAGTGATCTCCCTGTTTGCTCAAAATGCTTTTCGTTGGCATCTAAAAGCCCATCAATCCATGGTAGCAATTTTCTCGCTGCATGATCAGTATGTAAAATAACTGTCACACCGTAAGCTTCTGCCATGTGATGCACGTGGTAGGCGCCTGATACACCCCCTGCAATTGCTGCTTTTTGGTCCTCATTCGAAAGTCCTTTACCAGCGAAGAATGCTGCTCCACCATTTGAATACTGGATCATTACCGGTGAGTTTAATGCTTTGGCTGTTTCCATCACAGCGTTAACTGTACTTGAACTAGTCACATTCACCGCGGGAAGGGCGAAATTGTTCTCATTTGCATAATTAAGAAGGTCGGTAACTTCTTGACCAGTGAGTACACCAGGTTTGAATTTCATAAGATGTTGTTTGTTGTTATTTGACAGAAAAATATTCTGCAAATATAGCAGCATGTAACACGAAAGAAAATGAGATTTTACTAATCTCCCAGGGTGGATTCAATGTGTGTCGACTGATCAGCCAATGGGTCGGTGTCAACCAACTGGGAGTCCTTGTCACTCTCTGATGCTGCGTAGGCGAGGAGTGCGATTAGGTAAAGGAACTTGATTAGGATCTTCCATTTCATGGGGTAGTAAGACACTCATAAGGGTCAAAAGGTTTAAACGCCAATTGTACTTTTTTTACAATAAAATAGGCGCAAGATGAGTGTCCATTTAAGCTTTTGACCTTGCGCCTGTTTTTATCAGCTGTTTTCGTCGTTCTTGACGATGAAGTAGTAAA
Source organism: Cyclobacteriaceae bacterium (assembly GCA_028279155.1). GTDB lineage: Bacteria > Bacteroidota > Bacteroidia > Cytophagales > Cyclobacteriaceae > Ekhidna. Next base: position 4,515 of record JANQST010000359.1, on the reverse strand, counting down.
GCAGGAAACCAAGCGCCACACATACAGCTTCTATTCCATATGGCATAGCTTCATCTCCGTCCAATCGTAATGTGTCGATAATAATTAGTCCGATACCGGCAAATAATACGATAAGGCCCCACTTTAGTGAGTTTTGCTTCGAAGTTGTTGATTTAAATATGTTAGCTGTTTCCTCGTTAACCATGTCTTTTTCAATTAACCTTTTCTTCAATGAATAATTTGTTAGTGTTGATACAAATAGGATTAAAGATCCGAATACGGATATAATCGCTACTATTGGTATAAGATCATCCATAATACATTTTTAGTTTCATTTAACATTATTTGGAACGTCTGACAATACTGTTCTATTGAAAGGTTGCAGGAATTGAAAAATAAAATTTTAACTTGTAGAAGTGCAACATTCAAAACCCCATTAGTGACTAATTGAGAGGACATGGATGAAAAGCAGCTTGTAGCATCTGTACTATCAGGAGATGATGGAGCCCTTCGCATACTTATCGGTAAGTACGAGCGACTGGTTGCTCACATGGTTGGGCGAGTAGTTTCAGATGGAATGGATAGGGAAGAGTTGTGTCAGGATGTTTTCGTAAAAATATATGAGAAGCTGAGCACTTTCCATTTTGATTCCAAGTTATCTACATGGATTGCTACGATTGCTTATCGCATGGCAGTTAATTTTGCAAAGAAGAAGCGATTGAATCAAGTGGATTTCGATTCGGTTGAATTCCAAATTCCTGATTCAGCAAGATCCTATGAAGATGAAGATTTGAGTAGGTTTGTGGTTAAACTGGTTGACCAGCTTCCCACGAGCTACAAAATGGTTTTGACATTGTTCTATTTAGACGGGTTTAGTTACCCGGAAATTGTTGAAATAACGGGAATGCCAGAGGGGACTGTGAAAAATTATCTGCATAGAGCAAAAAGTAAATTAAAAGTTATAATAGAAGAACACGCAAGAAAGGAGGTTGAACTGGTATGAAAAATTTTGACAAAATAGTTGAAGACGGTTTGAAGATGGAGACGGACTTCAAGCTTGGTCTGGAGTTTAAAGACAAAGTAGTCAAGCTCATTAGAAAACGTGAGCGAGTTTCACAGCGGAAGTTTTATTTTCTCATTGTGTTTGGGATGATTACAATTGTTGGATCTGGTCTGGGTGTTGTTCTTTACTTCGCTGAACTTCAGTCATTTGAATCACTCAGACAAATTGTTCCTTTAGCTGTTTTGGTAGGAAGTTTGGTAGCTGGTATTCAATATTTAGACAAGAAGCTGGTAAAGGACAAGATGTTCAAACAACTCGCTTGATTATCTCCCATTCCAACATGTAGCTGGCGGTGCTTCCTTCCCTGGCTACTTTCATGGTCGTAAAATACGTTGATGCGCGATCTTCCTCTTCCACATGCATGGTAAATGTTCCCAGGAGATCGTTTTTGCTTAAGAAATCAAAGTCCCACAATTCCACAACCATGTCATGGTCAGCTTTGTGAATGAACTCTTTGTTAATTGTTTTCTTTTCACCGGAATTGATTGATTTATAAGGACCTCCTGGCCATAATTTCCTTCCTTCATATTTCAGAAACACCTCATCTTTATCAACTTCATCATTCAATGTGCAGTGGAGGGTGAGTAATTTGATTTGCATGACACAGGTGTTAAAATGACTCTAGTAAGATAATGAATCCTTACAAGAATGGCTGATCTACAGGTTCCCAAAGTTCAATTTTTCTTCCCTCCGGATCCATGATCCAACCAAACTTGCCGTATTCGTACTCTTCCACTTTGTCAATTACTTCAACTCCTTCTTTTTTTAATTGATCCAACAGCTTAGTGAGGTTTTCAACGCGGTAATTGAACATGTACTCTTTTTCACTGGGGTTGAAGTAGTTGGTGTCTTTGGTGAATGGTCCCCAGGCCGTAGTGCATTCTTTCTCTTTGTTATCAAAATCTCTCCATCTAAATAAGCCGCCCCATTCATTGGATACTATGCCCAGATGCTTTTCATACCATTTTTTCATTTTTTCCGGATCCTCCGCTTTGAAAAAGATCCCACCAATTCCTGTAACTCGTTTCATGTTTTTGGTTCAAATCAAAATGAGCGAAGTGTAGGAATCAAGAGCTGGATTCAAAATCATCCGAAAGGATGAGTCATTTGGATCGACATTCATCAAGTTCATCGCTAAACATTTGAGCCTTAGCAGCAAAAGATCGTGCATCAGCAGCGGCTTGGGTCGCTAGTTCTTGTTGCCTTTGTGCTTCTTCTGCATTCTCCCTAGCCGCCAAAAGGTTCATTTCAGCCTCACTGGCTTTTATGTATCCATAGAGGAGAGATAGGACTGTGACTAATAAGAGGACTATAATGATTAGGTTTTTTTTCATTTTTTTGCTATTTCGATTGACATTCTTCTAAGGCTTGTTCCGCTATTTGTTGCGCTACTCTCGCTTCTTCAGCTGCATTCGCAGCAGCCATTGAAGCACGACGAGCTTCTTCTGCACTGTTTTCTGCTTCTTTTTGGGCGACCCTGGCTATTTCCTTGTACTTGTAAGCTTCACTCGCTATAACAAAGGAGTAAACGACAAAAGCCAGCAGGAAAAATGAAAGAGCAGCTATTATTATGTTCTTTTTCATTGTTTTGGGATCTAGTGAGTCCGGGAAAGTGAAATTAATATGTGGTGAAACATCTGGATAACTCTTTCAAACCCGGTACTTAAAAATACTGGTTTGGTCTTTGCTTTACAACCACTGATAAAAAATCGACTATTTTTAAAATCTATCTTCGCGATCTTGCGTTGAAGAGACAAATAATTGTAGACTATGTACAAACTAGTGTTGATAGCGGCGTTTGCCATTCTTACCTCGTTCGGGATCTCGACAGGAGTCCCTTCAAATTCCGTACAAACTGCGGGTGATACCCTCAAAGTGCTTGAACCCAATCCAGAGCATGCAAGTGAGGCTTACGTCATCACCAACCTCTTGAAACGCTATCACTATAGGAAGCTTCCTTTGTCGGATTCTATTTCAAGTGTAATCTTTGATAATTACTTCACTTCCATAGATCCAAACAAAGCCTATTTTTTTAAAGAAGACATCAAACAGTTTGAACACCTCCGATACAAGCTGGATACCCAAATTCCTGAGGGAGAATTGGATTTTGCTTACCATGCATTCGAATTGTACCGGGAGCGAGCCCTGAACAGAATCGACTATGTGTTCGAACTGCTGGAAACCGAGTTTGACTTTACGAAGAACGAGTCGTACACATTCGATCGGGAAAAAGAAGATTGGCCGACGACCAATGCCGAAAGGGACGAAGTATGGAGAAAGATCATCAAAAGCCAGGCCTTAACCTATAAACTTTCCGGGAACGATTGGGACAAGACAGTTAAAGGTCTAAGGAGAAGATACGAGCGCATACAAAAAGCAATTTATCAGTACAACAGCGAGGATGTTTTTCAGAGTTACATGAACGCTTATACCAATGCGTATGATCCACACACGGATTATTTCTCTCCTCCTGATGCGGAAAACTTCCAAATTGATATGAGCCTTTCATTGGAGGGAATTGGTGCTCGTCTGATGCAAAACCTGGATTACACTCAGGTTGCTGAGATCATACCAGGGGGTCCGGCATATAAAAGCAAACAAATCTTGAAGGACGACAGAATCATTGGTGTGGCTCAGGGAGATGATGGAGAATTCCTGGATGTGATTGGATGGAGACTGGATGATGTAGTAGCAAAAATTCGTGGCCCAAAAGGTACGGTTGTTCGATTGCAAATTTTGAAAGCGAGCAAAGGACAAAATGCTCTTCCGGATACCCTACGATTGGTAAGAGATAAAATCAAATTGGAGTCTCAAGCGGCCAAAGCAGAGTTGATCCCTATTTCAGAAGGTAATTCAACTTATAAATTGGGCGTGATAACTGTTCCTAGCTTCTACCTGAACTTTGATGAGCTCAATGCTGGTGTAAAAGACTATCGAAGCACAACGAGGGATGTGAAAAACCTGATCACCGATTTGAAGCAGCAGGGAATGGACGGACTCATGATCGACCTTCGCTTTAACGGAGGCGGATCACTGCAAGAAGCCATTGAGATGACAGGATTGTTTATTCCAGATGGCCCGGTTGTTCAAGTTAGAAACACGGATCAGTCGGTTGATAAAATGGACGATACCGATGGAGGTAAGGTCTTTTATGATGGGCCATTGGCAGTGATGGTGAATAGAGGCAGTGCATCAGCATCTGAAATTTTTTCAGGAGCGATTCAAGACTATAGGAGAGGTGTAATTATTGGAGAAAGTACTTTCGGAAAAGGAACCGTTCAAAACATTATCGATCTAGATCGATACATCCGAAACCCTGAGATGCGTTTGGGTCAATTGAAGATGACCCTGGCCAAATTTTATCGAGTCACTGGTAGTAGCAACCAACGAGTAGGTATCGCACCGGATGTTCAGTTTCCATCCATATATGATGCAGAAGAATACGGCGAAGCAAGCCGACCCAATGCGTTGCC
>JANQST010000358.1 GCA_028279155.1 Cyclobacteriaceae bacterium | reverse complement strand
GATTACCGTCTTTGCAAGTTTACCCATGTGGGTCATTACCCTGCTGAATTCCGGATATGCTTCTGAGTCCTTCTTACTGAATCTTGCAATTTCTTGCCTTGAACGACTGGGGTCAGCCCATCGCGCTAGGGAATCTCCATTGGGTAATGGAAGAAACGAACAATCCATCGGGATTACCTCATAGCCGTGTTTGGCGAGGTTAAGTTCTCGAATTATGTGTGGTCGAAATAGACTTACGACATAAGAAGCAACTGAGAATGTAAATCCAGGATGTAATTCTTCTGAGACTGCAGCACCCCCGAGTACATGCCTTTTTTCTAATACCAGCACTTTCCTTCCGGCTTTGGCAAGGTACGCAGCACATATCAACCCGTTGTGACCACCCCCAATTATTATAGCATCGTATTTCTGACTCATGATTTTTGGGATTTAGGAGTGAAGGTCTTTCTTTCAGGATTGAAGAACTGTGGTTTACATACTTCAGCAGATACAGCGTATCGTTTATGTTCAACCGTAATTTCAATTTGAATGATTGAACCGTAGTTTTCATATTTTTTTTCAATAGTTGCTAATGCAATATTCTTTTTCAGAATAGGAGACCATGTGCCACTGGTTGCATATCCAATTTGGGTCTTTTTTGATGGGTCCGTATAAAGAGGGATCGAATCACGCCAGGCAGTGCTACCCACTTCCGGAGGAAGCCCATGCTTGTTGTAAAGCTTTTCAATTTCAGGCCAGCTAATATCTAGTCCAACGATCGACCAGTTAGAGCCTCTTTCTCTTTCCGCTTTCAAGGCTGATTGACCGTTAAAAGGATCACGGTCCAGGTTCACGGTCCATCCAAGAGAGATCTCATAGGGACTGGACATTCGATCTTCAATAAGGCAATGAAGTGCATTGTAATAATCCGCATCTTTAAGGATAAGCCCAGCCTCGACCCGGGTCACGTCCAGTGCGGTTAGTCCTGCAGGACGGATAGCATAATTTTTCCCAGCTTCAATTAATCGGTCCCAAAGATTAACGGCATATTCATTTTCTACCCACAGCTCATATCCAAGATCGCCTGTGTAACCGGTGCGTGATACGTACATTTCAAATCCGTCTGCTTTCGTTTTAGCCATCCCAAAAAAGGAAAGTTCATCCAGTGGCGCATCACAAATATTCTTAAGAATGTCCCTGGAGGTAGGTCCTTGCAAAGCCAGTCCAGCTACCTGATCAGAAATATCTTGTAGTTCTACATGATAGCCTCTCAGGAATCGACTAAACCATGAGAAGCATGGGTCGGCTGATGTGACAAAAAATTCATTTTCATCTCTTCGCATTACTGTTCCATCATCGACTACCTTTCCTTCTTCTGTGCACCAACAACAGTAGGTCACTCTTCCAATCTTTAGTTTTTCGATATTGCGAACCATTATCCTAGAGAGATACTTTGCAGCATCCGGTCCAGTGACTTTGTACTTAAATAGGGGAGTGATGTCAAGAAGCCCCGCTGCATTGCGAAAGGCGAAGTATTCCGCATCATGAGGTATTCCATAGGTGCTGGCTGCATAATAACCAGCCCATTCCTTCCACTGCATACTATGACACAGTTCAGAAGTCCTCGGGAAAAAAGGAGTTTTAATTGGCATAAGAAGAATTAAAAATTGAAGATTGTGCTATATAGATAGTGTTGGCAGGATTCAAATCCTGCCCAACATCACAATCCTGGAATCATGACCCACGGTAAAGAAGAGATATGCTGATGTACCATGACCATGAATCAAATGTACAACTTTAATTTCAACCCGAATGAATGAGTATCAAAAGCAAGTGCTTTGTTTCAAAGAGCCAGTTTTTTCATTTTTTCATAGACCTGGGACCATGAATTTCGTATGAGGTATTTGAGTAACGTAATCATTGTGGTTTCAAAATCTTCTTAAAATTTGAAGTCGCTTTAGGTGGATCAACTCAAGGTAAATTCTTGTTTAAAATCTAAAGTGAATCACAATGAAAAAGATTGCAATTTTCTCTTCCGCGTTATTATTTACAATAATTATTAATGCCCAGAGTTCTGTCGGGTTAATAAGTAGTGCTCCAAAGTCTGTACCGGAAGAGGTAGCTCAATGGGGTAAATTGGTTGGTAATTGGGACATTGTGGTGGAAATGATTGGAGAAGATGGTAATGTAACCCAAAGTTTCAATGCTGAATGGAATTGGTTTTACATAATGAATGGATTAGCTATTCAGGATGTTTTCATTTTACCCAAGAGGGCGGATAACATTGAACCTTCAGATTATTTTGTTGGAACAGGTATCAGAATTTATGATGAGGATAAAAAGAAATGGCAGACATCCTGGTTGGATACTTCCTCTAAGAGAATAGAGCTTAGAGAAGCTGTTTCAACAGATCAAAATATCGTAGTTATTCATAACACTGAAGGTGGGGACAAGTTAAGGTATACCTATTATGATATGAATGCTGAATCCTTCAAGTGGAAACAGGAAAGCGCAAATAATGATGGAAGGTGGAAAGTGACACAGACGGTTGTCGCTAAAAGAAGAAGTTAGAGATAATTCACTCTAAGAACATCAATCTTAATTTTTGATTTAGCAAGAAAGTCAAGCCAGAAAAGTTGCTGAGCTGAAAGGTGGTCATTGGGGGATTTGACTTCATAAAATTGGTAATCTGTTTCGTGCCAAAGAAACAAGTCAGGAAAGCCTGCGCTATTTTCTTTCATGTTTTTGGACATTTCCAGCAGCACTTGTTTTAGCCCTTTTAGTGGCACTTTTTCAATCATTATCAAAACTGCGGGAAGCAAACTCTCATGCCAAATCACAAATCGGTTGGCAATCCCTTCCTTTTCTGCATGATATTTTTCAATTTGGGACTTCAAACTCTTTCTGGATTTGAACGATTCTAATCTGGCTTCTAAGAGATGAACACGAGATTCAAAGAATACATCGTCATTAAGGTCGGAAGGTTGTATTTGTAAGGGATGATGGAATGATCCATGACTCTCATCAAAAATTTCTTCCCAAAAAACGAGTCCAAAAATCCCGCGCCATAAGAAGTTTTCAGCATGAAATCCATTCCAACCTTTTTTCTCAAAATAGGCGAGAGTGGCTTGTTCAACTTTTAACTCAGGATCTTTTTCGATTAAAATGGAAGGTGCATGTTTTAATCGTTCAGTCATACTTCGATTTATCCGAACTCCTGAACGATTCAAGTAGTCTGTAGCAAACGTTAGCTCTGTAGCATTTGAAGGATTATCAAGGATGTCTTTGGCTATTTCCAAACCTTCTTCCTGCCGGTCTAATTTCTCAAGAATCCTAACCTTTCGTTCTCGTGCCGGATGTCGATTGGTTAGCTCATAATGCTCGAGTGCTATACTTAGCTCACCAATCTGTTCGAGATAATAGGCAATCTTAAGTAATAATTTCTCAGCTGATTTTGCGGATCGTGGATATTTCAACCATTCTTCCCAGGGAACTTCCCATATGTATTCTTCGAGTGGAAGTTCAGCTTCTTGAATTTCGTAAACCAATCGCCTAAACTGAGAAATATGTAGTACAGACAATGCTTCCTCTCGAGATTGAAACCAGGGCTTGAATTTCGTTTCATCCAGCTTTTCAATTTTAACATTTCCAACATCTCTAATGACGAAATCAGTCATACGTCCTCTATAGTATCCAAAGAACAAAAGTTTGATAAACTCAACTTCTTCATTTTTTAATACTTCTGCGATCTCTTCATTTTCATGTATAGTTTGGACATCACCTTCATTTAGTTCTAGCAAGATTTCCTCCTTTTTCTGCGACTTTTCCAAAAAATCAAAGTGGGACAAAAGCTCGGCCTTGGTAAACAACCTGAACTGAGTAGTGTCATGATTTTCGTTTATCCGAATAAATGATTGATGGATCAGTTCCTCTTTTGCGCTATGCAGATCTGTAATCTCTGCGTAGGATATCTTGTTTATCCTAAAAAAATCTCCGCGTCTATTCGAAAATCTTAGGTAGAGACATTTGGCTTCTTCGGTCAGGTTTCGGAAGGATTGATAAAAGAGGTATTCTGGCTCATCCAGAATGTGCTCATATTGTTTTTCAACAAAATCAAGTACATAATTGAAATAATCCAGGTAATATTTCTCTGGTAATATGATGGGTTGTTTTTCGATGAAATCTGAAAAGTTGAAGATTTAATTGACCACCAAAAATTGTAATTTTGCGTTTAAGTACGCTGGTGTATGAGATCTTTTTTAACAATATTTTTATCAATTCTGCTATTTGGGGCATTTTCTCAGAATTTTGTCTCACCAGGAATAATTGCATATCACAGTGGTGCTTATGAACGCACCATCCAGGACATGAACAAGGCTTTTCAGACCACACGTGGAATGGACAGTGAGACCAGAGGTAAGGCGTATTATTACCGAGGGATGGCAAGATTAAACTTGTTGAAAGCAGGGTCAGGCTCAGCAGAAATAGGAAATGATCCCTATCTAGCTGTTTACAATGATCTCGATAGGGCTGTTTTATTGGATCCCAAGTGGAGTGAAACAGTAAATGCGGAGAAGGAGTTGATTTATCGTCAGCTTCTGGTAGATGCCGAGAGAGATTATAATCGAGGCATCAATGCCGCGACTGAAGATGAAGTAAGGACGATACTTGGATCTGCTATCTTAAAAACTACAACTGCCGCTAAGATCAACGATACCTTTGAAACAAATGACTTATTGGGTAGATCATACGATGCAATGGGTGTGTTTTATGATCAGCTCATTGATCAGGACGATGCTCAAAAAAAGGCCGTAACTTCTTATGAGTCTGCCAGGAAATTCTACGAACGAGCTTTGGAAATCAACCCGAGATCCTTGAAGAGTGTTCGAGCACTGAAAGAAATTGCTTATCGGTTTGGGGATAGAGAGAAATACCTATACTACGAGCAATTGGAAACCACAATTGGTGGCTAGTCTGAAGAGCCAGTAATCAATTCATTTACGATAAAACCAGTGGCAGGAGCCATACTTAATCCAACCATGCTATGACCTGTAGCGATGGTTAAGTTTTTGATTTTGCTTTTTTCTATAATAGGGATTCCATTGTCCTTCATCGGTCTCCAACCAGTCCATGGCTCCATTACAAAATCGTCCATTTCTATCTTTAGATATTCACTAGCTGCTCTTTTCAATGCATCCAATCGACTCTGATTCAGATCAAGGTTATAGCCCGCAAACTCCATTGTACTTCCCACTCTAAAGCCATTGCTCCAGGGCGTGGCCACCACCTTCCTTTCGATCATATATACTGGAAGGTTTAAAGGGATTGTTTGTCCATTTCTTGTGGTTACATTGTAGCCTTTGCCTGGAATGACTGGTAATTCAATGTTTAATTTCTTGGCCAAAAGTGGTGAAACAGCACCTGCCGACAGAACAAATTCATCTGCTTCAATTTCTGAATCTTCAGTTTTAACTGCTACCAGGTCCGAATTCTTTTGTGAAAAAGAAGCGACTTTTCCATGCACATATTTTACACCATTGCCTTCGTTCACACTTTTGAGGTCAGCTAGTAGTTGACCCGGATTGAGTGAACAATCCATTTCCATGTTCACACCGCCAACAATATCTTCTTTTAGATTCGGTTCAAGTGCAAGAACTTCTTCCTTGGTCAAAGCTTTACTTT
>JANQST010000357.1 GCA_028279155.1 Cyclobacteriaceae bacterium | reverse complement strand
TTGGTTCAGATGGTAACGACTTCTGGACAAGTACCGATCCTTTTTTGTCCGGGAATAATGCTCCTGTATTCCAGGAGCAGTACATCAAGGATTTAAAAGTAATTGGGCAGTTACCGGAAGATATGGAGGGCATCTATTTTCGGAATGGTCCAAATCCAAAGTTTAAACCGCAGTCTTATCGATTTCCCGTTGATGGGGATGGGATGATTCACGCTTTGTATTTCGAAAATGGCAAAGTATCCTATCGAAACAAATGGGTGATGACGGAAGGACTTAAAAAGGAAATCGAGGCTGGTCAGTCCTTATATGGAAATATATTTAGTGGCGGAGAGCGGAAAAATTGTGCAAGTACATCCATCGTGTACCACGGCAATCATCTATTGGCATTATATGAAGGAGGATTACCATATAAGCTGAATTTGGATCTGGAAACTGTGGGTGAATGGGATTACAACAATACAATTGGACCTCCTAAAATGTCTGCTCATCCAAGAATCGATGAGTCTACGGGTAATATGCACTTCTGTGGATATTCACTCTTTGAAGAACCCTATCTCACTTATTATGTCGCTGATGCTGCTGGCAACATAATTGTGAAAACTCCAATAGATGTAGGATATCCAACCATGGTTCATGACATGGTAATTACCGATAACTACGTCATCTTCTTTATTTGTCCAGCCATTTACGATGGTAGTAGATTTAAATGGGCTCCGAACAATGGAACCAAAATAGGTGTTTTGCCAAAAGTGGGTAACGGTTCATTACGCTGGTTTGAAGTCGAGGCATTTTTCATGTGGCATTTTATGAATGCTTATGAAAATGGTAATCGAATCATTGTAGATTTTATTCATCATGGCAAACCAGGATTCGCAGCTGGAAGTGGAATTAGTAGCCCTCCAAATCTGCGCCAGGCGATATTAAATTTGAATAGCGGCTCAGCGGCAATAAATCGGTTAGATAGCAGAATAGTAGAATACCCGACGGTGAACCCTTTGGTAGTTGGTTCCAAATACAGGTATGGCTATGCTTCGCTGATGACGACTTTTGCTAAATATCCTGAATACTATAATAAGCTCATCCAGTATGATCACGCGAATAATAGCGAACAAGTCTATTCACCTGGAGACAATAAATATTGTGGTGAACCTTTGATCATACCAAGCCAAAATGCTTCAGACGAAGGCTATGTATTGGCGTTTGTTTTCAATGACCGAAGTAAGAAAAGTAGTCTCCAGATACTAGAACAAAACAATTTTTCTTCAGGCCCAATTGCTGAAGTAATTCTTCCGGTGCGTATTCCCAATGGCCTTCACGGCCATTGGATGGAAGGGACCAGTTAATTAAGAACTTCTGAAGATCTCTTTCATTGAATTGTTAAGTCACTTGAGGATGAATGAACAACTAACCCTGTTTGAAGGAAGTCCATCTTTTTTTTTTGAACGCCTGGTAACGAAGAGTTTTAGTTGACATCAGCTAATGAAAGATGAAGAAAATTATTCACCGAACAACTATTTTTTTATTCCCCATACAACCATCTCCTATAGTTTCCCCACTTTAGGGTGAAAAGTGTCAAACTTGGGCTATAAGATACCTGATACGGAAAGAAAATTGGTGGAAAAGTGCCAGCAGCATGATCGTAATGCCCAACGTCAACTTTTCATTAACTATAAAGATGCGATGTACACGATACTGTTAAGAATGTTGAATGATACGAATGAAGCAACTGACGCTTTGCAAGAGTCATTCATCAATGTATTCAACAGTCTCTCTACATTCAAGTTCCAGTCCAGTATCGGTGCCTGGATCAAGACCATTACTATCCGAAAAGGGATTGAATTTCAACGCAAGATGAATAGACTCCAAACTGTCCAGATTGAGGGATCGGAAGTAGGACCGGTAGTATGGCCTGAACACATGAATGCCGAAAGTCTTGACTTGGCACTTTCCAAATTGACACAAGGCTATCGCACGGTCTTTCTACTTATTGAAGTGGAAGGTTATACACACAAGGAAGTAGGAAATATGCTTGGTATCAGTGAAGGGACCTCCAAGTCCCAGCTTTATCATGCTAAAAAAGCATTGCAGAAATTATTGGAAGGATATCAATACTCTTAAAGTGGAAAAGAACGAAAAAATATTGAAGGAGAGTATTGAGGGACTGAAGCAGTCTGAAGGACCAAATATCTGGCTACAAATTGCGGCGGAGCTTGATAGTGAAGAAGAGCAAAATCAAGAAATTCTAGTTAAGTCTATCCAGTCACTTTCTCAACAAGAGGCTCCTGATGTTTGGCTTAATGTGTCTTCTAAGCTTGAATCCAAATCCGCAAACCAATGGAAATACCTTGCAATTGCAGCTTCCATTTCCTTGGTGGTTTTAGTCTCCTATTTCATACTACCTCATCGGTCTGCAGAGGAAATTACCTATAGCACTGAACAGGTTGAGTTTTTTGGGGTTGGGCAATACGTTGCTGAGGATATCAATACAGACGATATACTACTGACCTACATCAAAGAAAACTGTGTTCGATTGGCTACTACTTGTCAGGATCCGGAGTTTAAAGCTTTGTTGGAGTCGTATATGGAGTTGGATGCTACTAAAGATGAGCTCAACAAGGCACTTGAAAAAGCTCCCGATCAGTCAAAAGTGATGAAGTACCTCATCAAGGTTGAGAAAAATCAAACGGAGATAGGTAAGGACATGCTCAAGAAAATGAAATCAATATGAGAAGCAAATACTATCATATTGCCATTTGCTTTTTATTGGCAATCCCTGCGATTTCACAAACACAGGTTGAGGTGATCACCAAGACGGTGAAAGATCAGTTCAAATACGTTTCTGGCTATGCAATTGAAGTTGAAGGTAAATCAGCGAGAATTTCTATTCAATCATGGGACAAGGATGAAATTGGCGTGGAAATGAAACTAATCTCTAAGGGACTAACCAAGGAAGTTGCAGAGAAAGAATTGACCTATCAAAAATATATCATCGATGAAATTGATGAGACGTATGTAATTAGAAATTACCTGCTGCTCCCTGCGGGATTGGATAAACTGAAAACTGTACAGGAAACTGAAATTGAGCTTCATGTACCAACAAAAGTTGAGCTATCCGTTACGAATCTTTTTGGGAATACCCGAATCAAAAACCTAACAGGGGAAATAGTGTTGGAGAGTGAGTATGGAGAGTTAGTCTTAGATAAGATCAGCGGAAACATTCGAATAGAGAGCACTTTTGGTGATCTCTTTATCAATGATTTTGATGGCACCTTGACAGGAGACCTTGAACATACCACCTCCTCTATCAACGGTTATTCAGGAAGAGCTTTTGTTAAATCCAACCTTGGTGACATGAGCTGGACAAACATATATGATTTGACAAAACTTAAAATAACTGCTGAAAAATCAGATGTGAGCTTGAAGTTCAAGGACTCTGACTTTGATTCGTATTATTGGCAATTAAAAACAAGGTTCGGAGAAATCGATTTCCCGCAACATCAATCTGAAGAAAGGAAAATCATCCACGGCGATGACAAGAACCCATCTATCGATATATCCTCTGACTTTGGAAAAATCACGATTGAAGAATGAAAAGACTACTGCTATATATATCAATTGTCATTCCATGCTCTGGGCTTTTAGCTCAGGAGGTATCCATTGAATCCAGTACGGAAGAAATGGATTCCACCAAGTTTTCGGGGTTGATACAGAGCTATGAAAAATTGATCATGGCTGAGCGGGAGGAGCTTACACTAATAAAGGTTGACCTGCTTGATCCACTCTTGTATATTATGTCTGGCATTGATACGGCAAAACATAATTTGATCAGAGTTTCCTTTGAGCAAAAGTTTAAGCCGGAGTGGAGTTGGATTGTTGCTTTTGATGGGCAAGCAAACAAAAATGAATTTACGGAACTCCGGTATCGTGGCGGAATAAGGTACTATTTCAATATAACAAAGCGAATGTTGAAAGGTAAGAGTGCCAATAACTTCTCAGCGAACTACCTAAGCACACGTGTCAATTATAAGCACAGACCTCCTGATGAGGATAATCAACTTTCCATTGATTTACTCTTTGGCATTCAAAGAAGAATATGGAAATACGGTTACATCGATTTCGATATCGGTTTTGAAAACCTTGTTACCTCCTTTGAGGACACAACCCCCGGTATTGATTTTACATCCAGCATTCAAATCGGGATTGCATTCTAATTAACTAATAACTCTTACTACATATGATTTTAAATCGAAAAATAATTCGACTGGGATTTTTATGTTTTTTGGGTACTGCCAGCATGGTAGTTAAAGCTCAAGAGACCGCCCAAGACTCAGTCCTAAGCCTACCAACTACCAGGTATTTGACCCTAGGCATTGGAAATAAATATGTTCAACTCCGTGATCAGCATATGTCACCGCTGACCTATTATGGGGGAGCTTTCAACGTACAGTTGGGAGCATTCAAGCGGAAGAAAAAGTCGTTAAGAAACTTCACCATTGACATGGTTTACACTAACCTGGGACCAAGAGAAGACAACCGAGAAATAGATCCGAAGGGTGTTTATTTTAGGTTTGACCTGCAATATGCTCAGCAACAATACATAAGATCATTTTTTAACAATTCTACAAGATGGTACTTGGGCGGAAAGTTTAAGTCTCATTCCAACATACGAATGAACCCACAGCTTGATGGAGGCTTCATCACATTCACTTTTACAAATGGCTTATTCCTGAGTAATGTGTTGGAGCGGGAAATCAAAATATCAGGCAGACCATTGACTCTGAATTGGCAGCTTGATCTACCTATTGTTAATCACACAATCCGTCCTGATTACTTGAATATTTATGATTTTGTTAACCCGGAGAGCAACTGGGTTGAGGAGCGAATTGAGGACAGCAAATGGCGAAGTATTGCAACTTATAGCAACATCACTTCAACCTTGTCATTACTCTATCCAATTAGCTCTAGCAATGTACTTAGGTTCTCATATGAATGGGACTTCTATCGAATCAACAGTGAGCTAAGAGCCACAAGTACAACGCATACTTACCTCTTCTCATTTTTATTCCACTTCTAATCAACTACAGATATGAAAAAAATAGCAATAACGATCGGCATAGCCTTCGCACTTTTCTCATGTGAGGATCCATTTTTTGAAGATGATCCGGCTAACAACGCCACCTCCAATTTTGATATTCTTTGGAATAGAATGAATGAACGATACTCTTTCTTTGAGTATAAAAATGTGAATTGGGACTCTGTGTACGAGGTTTATCGTCCACAGGTATCCAATGACATGTCTGCTCAAGAGCTCTTTGATGTCATGGAGGCCATGTTGAATACACTTAGAGATGCTCATGTTAACCTAAGAACGGATTTTGATATCTCCTTTTACGACTATTATAACGATGCGCCTCGAAATTTCTACTTCCATGATATAGAAAGTAATTATCTAGAAGAGACGTTAAGAATTACGGGACGAATGTGGAATGGAATCATTGATTCGGTTGGCTATATCCATTATCCCAGTTTCCAATTACCAATAGAGGAAGCTGACCTGGATTTTGTGGTGGAAAGATTTCAGGGGCTCAAAGGACTCATCATTGATGTCCGAGATAATGAGGGCGGTGATCCATTGTACGGATTTCGATTGGCAAGGAGGGTTGCTACGCAACGAACCCACATTTACTCGACCATTTACAAGAATGGACCGGGACACCAGGATTTCACCTCTCCCTCAGAAGCCTATTTGGATACGAATGATGAAGCAAAATTTAATCTACCTGTTGTTGTTTTGACCAACCGTGTGACCTACAGTGCCAGTAATTTCTTCACTGCAATGATGATGGCGATACCAAATGTGACTGTGATGGGGGATACCACCGGAGGTGGTGGAGGAGTGCCGCTTGGTTGGGAGCTTCCCAATGGATGGCACTTTAACTATTCAAACTCAATTACCTGGATGCCAGATGGATTTATCATTGAAGACGGAATTCCACCAGATATTCAGCTAGACATATCAGATGAAGATCGGTTGGCAGGAAGAGATACGATATTGGAAGCAGCAGTAGCTTCTTTCCAGTGATGATAACGTAGAAAAGCCTTTCATGTCTTGAAAGGCTTTTCCTTTGGAATTGAATGCTAGAATGGTAAGAAGCTATTTATAATAAACTTCAATACTAACTGCTTTTTCGATTTCAGCATCTTCATAAATCTTTTCAGATCTTGAAGCGTCTGATTTAATCAAAATTCCGCTCAGTACTTTAGAATAGTTTCTTTCTTCCAATTCATTCTTAACTAGCATATTTCGTTCATATGCACTGCTTCCTGGTTGGAAATCGATCACGAGTTTCTCGATCTCCTCAATGTCCATATTCATTTATGAGTTTTGTGGAATATTAATTTTTAGTTCGAAAATAGGTTCAAGCAAATTGAAGCTGTTGGAACTAATTATCGATTATCAGTAAATTGAACTAGTTACTCCTTGTAGTGATTTCTAACCAATTCAAGAAGATCCCACATTTTAAGCTTAGTGCTCGTCCCACCATTTGATAAAATAATCACCTCAACATTCTTATCAGGATTAATGGATAATACGGTTTGGTATCCATCGAAGCCTCCTGAGTGCCAAAAATCATTTGGATCGGTAATGTAGCCCGTGTGCCAATGATTCCCTGTTCCGGTAAGCCAACCAAAACCATAATCTGTTTCAATATTTGGGACGGTCCCTTGCGTTTGTGTCATGAATTCAAGTGTTTCCTGACTCACCAATTCGTAACCAAGTAGCGCTTCAACAAATAACATCATATCAGATGTAGAGCTTACCACACCACTTCCACCGTATATGAGTGAATTGAAACCAAGAACATCAAGGTTGGTGCCCAATGAAAGGGCATAGTTATCACCATTATCCCCCAGATGTTCATTTTCCGATATGACAAAGGTGTTATCCATTCCGGCAGGACCGAAAATGTGTTGATCCAAGTAGTCAGGTAAGGTAATTCCTGTCACTTTTTCAACAATTAGCGCTAGCAGAACATAACCCGTGTTAGAATACCTTCCCATGGTTCCAGGCTCAAACTCAAGATTTTCAAAGCCTGAATTGGGATCACTAATGAAGGCTAATGCATCCTGCATATTCAGATTGTCCAATGCCAATAGATTGTTGTTATCATCGATGTAATCCAGTAGGCCAGAACGATGAGACAGCAAATGACTTATCGTGATATTTTTAAAACTGTTTGATAGTTCTGGGTAAAAAGATAAGAGCTTGTCGTCAAGGCTCAGTTCACCAGACTCCACCAGTTGCATAATTGTAATAGCAGTAATTGGTTTGCTAATTGATCCTATTCGGAATTGAGTTTCAGAATTGATGGATTGATTAACAGCTGTTCTGGCAACACCTTTATTGCCCTGGTAAACGATCTTATTGTCCTTTCGAATGGCAATACTGAGCCCAGGTTGATTGGACGATTGATTCTCTTCAAGGTACTCTTGAATTTTCCCCTCTAAAGTTGTTGGAGTTGGGTCATCATCACTACACGAAAGTAGAAATGAAGTAGAAATTAAAACCCATAGATATGTTTTAATGTAATTTTTCATGTTGATTAGAATTTGATTTTGGTTCAAAGCACTACAATCGATGATTCTCATTCGCCTCATCCAATGAGTTGAGCCCTATTCACAAGAACTTGATACCTTTTGACTTGTTGAGTCCCTTAACAATTTTAGGCTGATAGAATTTCCGGAGTTAGTTAATTAGAGGCCTAAGGTGTTATTTTGAATCTATGCTAATAGTCAATATCGTCGGGATCACCCTATTGATGATTTTCTTGATCATTCTTTTAAACAAAGAATGGATCTTCATTGACTACTTACTTTTGGTAATAATCATTCTTTTTATCTTCTACCTGGGAGCTAATATTTATGCATCCTATTCAATTGATCTAGTTGGCTACCTGCTACTTCTTTCATCTGCCTCTTTGCTATTCTTCCCTTTTATTATTTATGCACTTCTTGTATTGGATAGAGACCATCATTTTAAAAAGTCATGGATGTGGTTTGGTATTTTTGATGCACTTTTCTTAATATTTCTATATACTGATATTTTCACTTTTGACAGACTGGAAACTTATTCAATTCAAGAGCTATTGGTCAGTCCACCGATTAGCTACTTGGTCTTTTATAAGGCTCATGGAGTTTATAAAATTTCCGTCCTGATTTGGTTGCTTTCGAAAACTAGAAGTTTCAGCAATCAGCTAGATTCCTATTATTCCAATAAAGAGCATGTCTCAATACAATGGCTGAGAAACTTTATATGGATTTACCTCGGTGAGAATGTCGTTTCCACGATTGTATTCATACCTTTTAACCTGGGATATATTGAATACATTGAAACCCCTTATTTGATTTCCAACCTGGTTTTGGTCTTCTCTTGGTTCTACCTTATTTATTTCGGGGTTAGACAATTTGATCTAGCCAATTTTAAAGGAGCCAAGAAGGATAGCATTCATTATGAGAAAAAATATCTTTCCTCGTCATTGTCTGAGGATACGGTCAATGAACTTTATTCAATGGTTCAGAAACTATTCGAAGAAGAAAAAATCTTTCATAATCCAGAGCTTAGGGTTCAGGATCTGGCTAACAGGTTGGGGGTAACCAATCATAATGTTTCCCAGGTCCTGAATCAAAAGGCAGGCAAGACGTTTTATGAATTTGTCAACTCATATAGAGTGAACTTCTTTAAGGAGTTACTGAAAGATCCAGAGAAAAAACGGTTTACAATTTTAGCGCTTGGGATGGAAAGCGGATTCAACTCAAAAGCGTCATTGAATCGTGTGTTTAAACAACAGATTGGCAAGACGCCCAGGGAATACCTTCAGCAGATATCTGCTTGAGCTAGTCGGTTTTACTTTGTCTGCTAAGACGAAGTACTTGTTGATTGCTAGGCTCATGGTAGTACTTTTTGATTCTCTTGAATCCATTTTTTTCATAGAAGGATTTTCCAATAAGGTTCAAATCAAAGACCTCTACCTCCAGTTCAGAATGGTACTGACTCATATGGTTTACCAAAGCTGTTCCTACCCCTTTGGATTGCTTTGAAGGGTTTACGAACAATCCTCCGATTTCATTTTGGATCATTGATATGAAGCCAACTACTTCACCATCCTTCTCGAGTACCCATGTATCAGAATTTGGCAGATAGGTCTCTATCATCGCTTTTTTCACCAACTCATTGAAATCAGTGGATAAGAACGAGTGGGCAATTAAAATAGCTTGTTCCCAAATTGTCATCAATTCAGGAATTTCCGATTCTTTATACTTTCTAATCATTTCTTCTGGTTTTTGATGCGAAGTACAGAAACTATAGAAACTCATTCGCCTCAGGCGCTGGGTTGAGACCTATTTGAAATCATGAGATGTAAAAAGATGAGACTGCTAGGATGCAAGTATTTGTTGTTGATATTGTCTTGGAGTAATTCCAAGTTGCTGTTTGAATACTCTATTGATGGATGCCTTGGAATTAAATCCACTCTCCATACCCAATGCCAAAATAGTGAATCTTCTTTTTTGGGGGTCCGCTAATTGTTCTTTGAAATAGTTGAGTCGATAGTCGTTTACAAAATCATAAAAAGACTTCCCAGCGATTTCATTCAATACCTGGGAAACGTTGTGATTGGTTACGCCAAGTTCATTCGCTAAATCCTGAACTTTTAAATCCGGATTGTGAAAAATACTCTCATTAATGAATAGTTCATTGATACGTTCAAACAATTCTTTAGCAGACGCTTCCGTTAAAGAGGATTTTGCGTATTTCTTACTGCTCCCAATTTTTGATTCTGCTTCTGAAAAGTTTGCCAGCACATGGTGCCTTAACCCGTGATAAAACATCCAGATTAAGGATAAAAAAATCGATATTCTAATGATTAAGTAAGCAAATTCTATTTGCGTTAGTAAGCCTATATCAGACAATACCATGGCCGTGAATGAGGCAGAATAGTTAAAGATTGATATCAATAAAAAGTATCGGAACCAACTTAGGTCGACACTATCCATATTGGAATAATAATGCTGGATTTTATCGTGGTAGTTTTTGAGTTTACCAAGGAACCAAATCAGCAAGGCAATCATGTAGATGTGTATTCCTTTGAAGAAAAAGTGATACATCAAGCCATCAGTATTCATTTTTCTGTTTTCATCAATGATGTAGTCATTCCATATGTATACCTCCCCAATGATGAACATGTAATAGATGAAATGAAAGATGAAGTAGATCCACCAAGATTTGTGGATGCGATGATCTGAAGATGTAATTAGCAATCCATATAAAAAAATGGGTAGGAAAGGCAGGTAGCCAGCTATGTGTCGAAAGGTGAAAGTGGCTTGATTGTAGTTTATGTTAATTAAGATGTCGGAGATTACATAGCCTGTAATTGCGGCAATGATGCAAAAAAGCATGTAATCTGTGATTTTTTTCCCTTTTTTGGCTAATACAACCAGGAGCAGAACCAGCAGAAGCGTTAAAGTAGCAATGCTAATGAAGTTCATTTTTCATTAATTGACTAAAATAAAATTAGCAATTTGGAAAGCAATCAAAAATGAGAGAAGGTGGAGTTTTGATTTCGTACCATGTTGATTAGCCTAAAGAATGATTACATATAGTATTATGTCTCAAATCAGCGTATGAGGCGCTTTGGGGAATTCCTTGTAATTCATTTGTATCAAATCTTTTACAGATGAAAACAAAAGTAATTTTTTTAGGTGCCATTCTACTAGGTTCGATGGCGCTTGCTCAGCAAACTAAATCAGAATTGACCAATCGAGTCAATCTCCTTTTTGGTGTGAATCAGCTGCTCGTTGATGGATTCAACATTGAAGGAAATGTATTTTACAAACGCCTGGCGTTTGATTATTCTCACGGAATGTCGCTTGACATTACCAATGATTTGCTTACGGGCAGTGAAGCAGATCAGGGATTAGCGGTTCATCTTCCTTACACCACTGGGTTTGGTGTTGGTTATAGATTCACCGAATGGTTCAACCTGCGAATAGAGCCCAAGTGGCACCGTTTTGAATTGTACTATGATGGTGATGTTCAATCTGATCAAAACCGCATTGGAGCATACACCACGTTTACGTTGGGCTTAGGGGCATATGTAAACTGGATGCCTTTCAAGGAAAAGGATAATGTCCTAAAGGGTATCATGATTGCACCAAATGTTAGATACTGGCCGAAGGTAAATTCCAGCTTGAACGGAGATTCATTTGATTACACGAATCGAATTACCAATCAAATCGAGACACACGATGCAATGGAAATCGGTCTTGGAAATACACCTTTTATTGTGAATGTCAGCGTTGGCTATTCATTGAAATTTTAAAGAGGAGAAAAAATGAAAGCAATCATTATAACATTATTCGTACTTCTTGGGACGATTTCTAGTGCTCAGATTAGAGAAGCTGGAACACCAATCAAATACTTTGACGGATTCTATTTTGGAGCAAGTGCAGGCTCACAAAATATTTGGGGTGGAGCCTTCATTAACGAACTCGACCTTCTTGCTCAAAAATCCGCTTTAGTTGTTGAATTCTCCGTTGGTTATCGGAAGCAGCTCTTGAATGACAGACTCCTGGTCGGATTTGAGTTGCATCAGGGCGTTACTGATGGCAAATTGTCGGAAGTCTATCAACCACTACAAATGGATGTGTTTTATGAGAATAACAGCCAAAGTGGCTTTGGGTTGACACTTGGTACAACTGTTGGTCCTCGTAAGCGACTATTGGTTTTTACCTACGCCAAGGTTACGAAACGAAACTTTGACATCTCTTTTACGGAAGACAACGGCACCCATCACATCCAGGAAGATGGTCAGCGATTTCTTCAATATGGCATTGGAGCAGAGTTGGCACTTATAGGCAACTTGAATCTTAGGGCTGCGCTTGGAAAAGTAGATGTGGATTTTGGCAATTTGGTAACCAGCCAGGATGTGGAAGATCTTGGAGACTTCAATATTGGAGTCGTCTATCACATAGGCAGAAAGTCTAAGTAATTCTAAATCAAAAGGAATGAAAGTGTTAACAGCTCTACTGACCGTCATCGGATCGTTGACGGTCGTTTATACCATTGTAGGTTTAGTATTGGATGTTGTGACTTTTGATCAAACAAAGGGAGGATATGAGTATCCTTACGAAGGTTGGAGTGGTGAGCCAGTCGATTGGGATTGCATGGATCTAACATCAAGTGGTCTTGTAAAAAGAGGACATGTAATTGACGTGCATGTTCATGGGACAACTGGGATGATCAGCTTTGAAATTTTAGGAAGGAAATTTGATTGGCGGAAGTTATCTGACAGAGCGTTAAAAGTGCATAAACCTAGAGAGGGATTAAAAAGGAGAGGATTTAATCCTGAATTTTAGATGATGAGAAGGCAACCTGATACTCCTTAGGTGTTTGACCGACATGCTGTTTGAATACTCGGTTGAGTGAAGCTTTTGAATTAAACCCACTTTCAAGACCAAGGGCTAAAATGGTATACTTCTTCATTTCGGGATTGATCAGCTGTTTCTTTAGCTCCTCAACCCTGAACTGATTAACAAAATCATAAAAGGGTTTATTTGCTTTTAAATTAATTGTCTGAGAAATGTTATGGGTTGTTACACCAAAACGCTTCGCGATGCTTTGCACTTTTAACTCTGGATCGTGAAACACTTGTTCTTCTTCGAATAGTTGACGAATGCTGTTAAATAGATTATCCATTTCATTCTCTGAGAGTGAAGAAGTTTGGTATTTTTTCTTAACGTTCTCGCCTTTCTTTTCATTGGGTTCACTGAAGTTGGCCAATGAATATTGTTTGATGCCGCTATAAATGAGATAGAACAGCCAAATAACAAATGCCACATTGATTGCAAAAAAGGGAATTTCAATGTTTTTGATAAGGCCAAAGTTGTATGCCAGGAATGTTGTAAGTGAAACCAGGTTGATAGTAAAATATGCCCAAGAAAAGTATCTGACCCATTGAAGATTTATTTCCTCAATGTTTGAATAGTAGTCTTTGATTTTCAATTGGTACTTTTTAAGCCGCTTCAGATACCAGAAAATCAGAATGATATTGTAGATCATGTGTCCCTTATAGAAGAAATGATAGCGTAAAGGAGGATCTAGATACAGTCGTTCTATATCAACAGTATTGTAATCATTGAAAACGAACAAGTCTGTTAATATGAATAGGGTAAAAACAACATCAAATGAAGCAAACCACCACCACACGTTCCTTATTCGATGACTGGGGTCAATCAAAATCAAGGCGTAGAGCAAGAAAGGGAAAAAGAGGATGAATGAGACAATGGACTGAAAAGCAAAACTCCAGATGGATACATCTTTCTGAATCCATATGTCAGAGATTAAATAGCAAGCAAAAAGTAAAGCCACAATAGCAAGCAAGAGATCACTAACATTCTTCCCTTTCTTCGATACAATAAAAAGCAAGAAAATTGCTAGCAGTGTTAATCCTACAATGTTGACAATTGGCATTCTGCTTTGTTTGATTGAACTATCAAATTAAGATACAAAGCTTGATTTTGGTAATAATCTGATTTTCCAGACAAACTAGATAACCTGTATTTTTT
>JANQST010000350.1 GCA_028279155.1 Cyclobacteriaceae bacterium | reverse complement strand
ATGGTTCGATTGATAGCTCCTTGAATTGGCCATTATTATTTTCCGGGAGGTATTCAGGAACTTCTTTTAGTCGTTGGTGAAGACCAGCAAGATCCGCTTGGTCGTTCATTAACAGGTATGTGTTCATCGGAAACCATGTCCAGTTTTGTGAGGCTGTTGGTCTCGTTTGTAGAAAAGTGGCCATTGAAATGAGAAAATCAAACTGAAGGTGAGAATTGGAAGGAATGTTTTGGATAACACCTGTTACTGTAAAAGGCTCACCATCATACAGCAATGTTTTGTTGAGTACATCTGCTGTTTCAAAATACTTGATTGCAGTTCTTTCGGAGATAATTATTTTATCCGGACCTTGAAGAGCCGTTTCCTTATCTCCGGACAAAAGTTGAAAGTCAAAAAGATTGAAAAAGTTGTGATCAGCGTAATAGATGTTTTCACTCTCTGAAAAGAGCTTTTCTTCAAACTTGATGGCTCGGCTGCCATACTCTTTGTTGATTCTTACAAATTCCTTAATCTCAGGCGATACTGACTTTAAGTAGTCACCAACTGGTGTAGCAGTCAAGCCAAGAAAAAGTGATCCCGTGGGGGAGTTGTCTGTCGTGTTTACCTTGTAAATATCCGCGCCTTTCTGATGGAAATCATCGAAGCTTTTTTCTTGGTGAATGTATAAAGAAATGTAAAACAAGCTGACCAGCCCCACGGATAGACTGAACAGTTTCGTGAATGCGTTAGATTTTCTTTTCCAGAATTTCCTGAGCGCAATTTTGATATTGTTTGAGAACATGGTTGGTCTTTTTTGTTTAAAAAAAAGACTTCACCTAATTTGAATAGTTGCACCGATTCAGAAAAATGGAATTAAGAAAGACTGAGGTTAAATAAAGGCCTGCCGCTGTCAGAGAAAAGTGCCGATTTTTAGCTGTTGTTATGCTGGCAGGCCTAGGTCATTTAAGCGTACTATTCCTTAACACAGTTTTCACACCCGTCAGCAGAACTGTAGGTTTTCCGGGCTTCTGCAATTGCACCCTGGCTGCTAGAAAACCATCCCAGGCTCCTTCTATCATCAGGTGCTGGCAAATGCTGACAAACGGCATTTTCATCGTGAACATGATAGATGCCGTTGACTGCATTCGTGTTAACAATAAAATTTGGCATAGTGGTAGAACATTTTGGTTGAAAAACTCAAAGTTGGATTGATGAGGACCGAATGTCAATACCTGAATCTGGGCATTTTCATTACCATAAATGGGGTAAACTGTGAGGTTTTTGTGCCTGGATGAACAATACAAGTGCTTTTTCCCAGATTTTTAATTTTTCCGTGTTCTATAAAGCAACCATTGCCCTTCAGCTAGCATCATTACACTAACTAACTCAATAAACCTATGAAAAGGCTATTCACACTTCTTCTTTCTACAGCTATATTTTATGGCTTTGCTCAAGTAAATGACATTGAAGTAGATCCTTTTACAAATGTTATGATCCACCCATATTTCCAGGTTGAACTTCGAAAAGGGGATACTGAAAAAATCGAAATTCTATCTAGCACAGTTGATCTTAGTGAAATAAACGTAGAGGTAAATGGTCGAACCCTACATGTGTATTTGGAGGATGCGAAAGTGGCTTTTAAAAGAATCATATCTGATAATTACAATACCTATAGAAATGGTACCAGGGTAAAAGCCATCATTACCTACAGACAAATTGATAAATTATCTGTGTATGGTGAAGAACGGCTAACTGTCTCGGATGATATCGACCAAAGAAAATTGCAACTAAAAATATACGGAGAAGGAGATGTGAGATTTGAAGCAATCAATGTCGGACATTTGAAAGTCGGACTATATGGTGATAACAAACTATCCATAAATGGAGGAGATGTTTCCAACCAAATTTTCTCACTATACGGTGAAAATGAAGTTCATGCTAGAAATCTTCATGGCTCTTATATGAAATTTGTAAACTTTGGAGATAGTAAATTGTATGTCGGTGAGCAAGAGTACGTAAGAGTGACCGCCTTCGGAGATGCAATACTTTCTTTTATTGGTGATCCCGTGCTCGACAAAAGAATAGCTTTGGGCGATATGACTTACGTTTATAGGTAAGGTCTACTGAATTTCATTTCTTAAAAGTAGAAGTAAGTGGGCTGCTGACCAGGAAAAATGATTGGCATTCAAACCCTTACCATTTCGCGGGTCGTAATTTTCACGAATTGGAATCCCCTTTTGTAAAAGCCCTTCAGCATTTGCCAGCATTTTGTTGAAGAGCTCATTGTACTCCTTTTCAAATCCATATTTTTTCATCCCCGAAATCGCAAAATACGCCTGGTCAATCCAGACAGGTCCTCTCCAATAGCCATTTTCGGGATCAAACTTTTGATGTGAAGCTGCTAGTGTCGGGAAAGGAAGTGGCGTGTTGAAAAAATTGGGATCTGTGATTTTTTTAACTATACCTAAAGCTTGATCTGTAGTTGCAGCCTCAGACCATAATGTAGTCCATGCTTCCGGACCAGCGATTGTTATTAACGATTCAGATGTGGTATTGAAATCATAGAAATAATTTGATTCCCGGTCATAAAAGTGGGTTTGTAAATCACCTTTCAATTGTTCAGCTTCATTTTCATATACTTCAGCCATTTCTTGATAATCAATTACTCTTAGGAGTTGTGCCATGTGCTTTTTCTCCTTATACAGATAGGCATTCAAATCCACTGATTCTTGATCAAGCGACCATGCCGAATCGTTAATCTTGACCATTTTTGCATCATCAAAGCGGACGGCATTATCCATTCCACTTTCCCAACCTGCAGCGACTCTTGAACCATCCGTAGAACCAAACTCGCAAAATCCATTTCTGTTGTGGTCCCTGTTTTCATACCACCATTCATGGTATTTAGTCAGTTTTGGCATCATCTCTTTGATAAAAGCGGTGTCTTGTGTCTGTTTGAAAATCTCGTGAATTGCCCAACCTGAAAGGGGAGGTTTTGTGTCACGCCAGTTATGGTTTTCAATCAGTGTATCTCGGTAAACTACGTCCGCAATCATTCCAAATTCATCCTGGAAATGGTACATAGTCCTTACCTGGTCCTTAGCCAGTTCAGGTTCAAAGGTGACAAGTGCAACAGAATGCTTCCAGGAATCCCATGACCAAAAACCGTGGAACCACTCATAATCGTATGACGGGAACAATCCATCGTATTTTAATTCACCAGCTGGAGTTCTCCAATTGTTGATCAGCGTTTGAATACATTTTGAGGCTAACATTCTCTTAGTTGGCGAAAGGCTCTGGTATGGTTCCAAATATTGATTCCAACGAATGGTGTTTTCCGAGAAATAATCCGGTGCGCTCGTTGGATCAAAAGAGGATAATGCTGGCTCTTCCTTGAAACGGTGGCTAAGTGTTACGTAGAAAGTCTCTTTGGTATTGGGCTTAATTGTAATTTCATGGTGATTGGAACCATCGTGAAACTGAAGTTGTAATAGCGCATTACCAAGATCATATGCAAAAGCATTGATTGCTCTAGAATCCGACTTAGGAATCTTCCAGTCTACTGTATATTGAACACTCTTGTTTGAATTGTTTTCAATTTGATATGCAACGAGTAATGTATTGTGATTTATGAAAATTGATTTTAAGCTGATTTTGGATAGCGAGGTATAGGCCTTTTGACCGAGGCTACCCGGTAGGTACGAGTTTACAGGAGAAGGAACCAGTTTTCCATTCTCCACAAACCTTCCAGTAAGAATTGGAGCTTTGAATGAATAACCATTGCTATCAGAAAGTAACCATGGAGCATCGATCCCGAAACCATCGGATGGGAGATTAACTCCAAACCAGGACCCTTTGTCAAAAAAGGTACTGGTGAGTGTGCTGTCCATGTCAACGAGAATCGAAGAATGAGTGAGAAAATCAGTGGTCCCTTCTCTGCTGGGATCGCAAGAAATGATAATGATGATGAGAGTAAGGAATTGTGTGAATTTGATCATTGTTGCATGAAATCTTCTTTAAGAACAATTCTTAATCGTTGAATGAGTTCGTCGGCATTTTCTTTTGAAAAAACCATCGGAGGCTTGATTTTAAGCACATTATGATCCGGACCGTCAGTGCTCATAAGAATACCCAACTCTTTCATTCGATTCATTAGATAGTCCGCTTGATCGGGAAGTGGATTTTTGTTGGAATCGCACAATTCAAACCCAAGGAATAATCCCTGTCCACGTACGTCCGCTATGATTGGGAACTCTTCTTTCAATTGGTTAAGCCCATTCTTTAGGTAGCTACCTGTTTTAAGTGCATTTTCCTGTAATCCTTCGTCCTTGATGACTGATAATACTTCTTTCCCTATTGCAGATGATACTGGGTTTCCACCAAAGGTGTTGAAGTACTCCATACCGTTGGCAAATGCATTTGCCACTTCTTTTGTACAAACCACTGCCGCCAGTGGATGGCCATTTCCAATGGGTTTACCAATCGTTACTATATCAGGAATTACACCTTGCAATTCAAACGCCCAGAAGTGTGAACCTACTCTTCCGCACCCGACTTGCACTTCATCAGCAATACAGAGGCCACCAGCTTTCCTGACACTTGAATAGGCTTCTTTCAAATAGTTGTTCGGTAATTCAATCTGGCCGCCACAGCTAATGATGCTTTCGCAGATAAAGCCAGCTACTTTTCTTCCCTTTTTCTGGATATTTTCTACTTGCTCTTGAACATGCGCTGCGTAGTTGCTTCCCTGACCATCGCCTTGATATCTTCCTCGAAACGTATCAGGAAGTGGGACAATATGAGTATTTTCAGGAGCACCTTTTCCTCCCTTTCCATCAAACTTGTAGGAACTAATCGCAATGTTGGCATTGGTGTTGCCATGATAGCCAATTTCCACTGCAATGAAATCCTCCGCGTTGGTATAGCTTTTTGCCATTCGGATGGCTAACTCGTTTGCTTCACTTCCAGAGTTAACAAAATGGACGACTGACAATTCTTCCGGAAAGGTCTTAAGAAGTTCTTTGGCAAATTCATTGATGTTAGGGTGAAGATACCTGGAGTTCGTGTTGAGAACACCCATTTGATTTTGTCCAGCTTTAACAACTCGCTGGTGTTCGTGACCAACATGCGCAACGTTATTGACTGTGTCAAGGTATCGCCTCCCGGTTTCATCAATAAGAAAGGCACCATCCCCTCTAAGCATTTTCAAGGGTTGCTGATACGAAAGACTTAGGCTTTTTCCGAGATGTTCTTTTCGATAAGAAATGAGGTCCTGATCTGATGAAGACTTTTTCTCATCCAATGCATTTTCTTTGAAAAGAAGATTTGGATCTGGGCAAATACTCTTCCATACCATCACTTCGTCCGGTGTAGAAACTCCAGGAAAATCATACGAATTTCCCAAAAGATCTAACATTAATTGAAAATGTAGATGTGAAGCCCAATTCCCATTTTCATTATCTGCTCCAATATATCCAATCAGATCACCGGCTTTTACCGAGTCCCCAGGTTTCAATATTTCCAAAGTCGATAGGCTTAGGTGGCCATATAGGCTATAGAAAGTTTCTCCCTCAGGCAAATCATGTGCTAATATGATGGTTGGGCCATAATCCTTGTCTCTATCATTGTTGTGGACGGCAATCACTTTTCCATCCAAAGGTGAATGAAGAGGGGTTAGCGCGTTAACCCAAAAATCAACACCTAAATGAACAGTTCTATACTCCGATCCATTGTTCCCCTCTTTTTTGTATGCATCTGTACTGTAGATGGGTCGTATTTCCAGGTAACCATTTGCCAGTATGGATTGAGGATTTTCAAGTTGTTTCTCTTGAAGCTTGATGGACAAGAATCTATTGTTATGGAATTCCGATGTATGTCCAAGCCAAGAACTTCCAATACTCATGTCAGGGCTAACAATAGAATTGAAATCAAGCGTTGGAAATAAGTTCCTTATGTTGACTGAATGCTCAGCAGTCCATTTCTTAAAAATACTTTCGTTCGGGTGCGCTTTCAATCCGCATGCCATTCGGAAATTGCAGTGCACAAATGTTTCATTTAATTTGTACCACTTCAACAATAACTCCCAAGCTGGTTTTTCGCTTATTTGTAAATACTCATTATCAGGTTCTATCTTTTTATTTATGGCTGACTTGGTAACAGAAATAACCAGTCGCATCCCAATCAACGTGTACAGAGTCTCAAGTTCTTCTTTCAAAAGCGAATGCTTCGAATGGTAGCCCTTTACTACTTCATTGGCTGCCTGAAGAGGATCCAGAGCATCCATGATGGCATAAGCCAATACTACGGCAAGGTCATTTATGGTTTGAGAAAAGATCGCATCACCATAATCAATGATGGAGACCACTTTTGGATTTCTTAAGTCTTCACTGACAATAACATTGTTGTCATTGGCATCATTGTGAATTACACTCTTCTTAAGTCCTTGGTAGACACCTTGAATTTCATCGAATCTATTTTGAAAATATGCAACTGCCTGTCTTCGCTTGGCATCAAACAAGTTTAGATGATCTTTCGTCCAGCTTGATTGAGCTAGATCCCATTCAAATTCTCTATGAGCAATTGGGTGATCAAAATCCTTGAAAGCTGATGCCAAAGCCCCGGCTTGTTCTCCTAAACTGTGTCGCAATTCTTCCGTCTTAGGATTTATCGATGACCAAAGTCTGCCATGTATCCAGGTAAGTAATCGGACCTGACGTACATCTCCATTGTGATCAACAATAGAAGTACTTGGCTCATTTTGAATGTTCTTAATAATTCGGGGAGCTAGTAGATCATTTGAAGTCGAAACATGCTCCATTAATTTGAGCTGAAAATCTTGAAAATCTTCTGATGCATTTGGGCGACTGATCTTAAGCAGATAAGATTCATGTTCATCATCCAATTTGAAATTCAGGTCCAGTTCACCAACTAGCTTCTTGGCTGATACTTGCTTATCAAAATGAGTTTTTGCAAGCTCACAAGCCACTTCAATTAAGTTGTCGGATTGGATAATGGTGTTTTCTGGCATTATCGACTGAAGACTTATTAAGGCCGGAAAATTAGTTCAGAATAGGTGAGGAGGGTTAATTTCTTCTAATATTAATTGATTTGGTCACCGAAAAATAAACCCTTCCTGCAAAGGATCTTCGGGATCAATTACAAATTCATTTTTCCCAGTAACATAGGCTGTTCCCTGTACTTCAGGAATAATGGCTTCAATGCCTTCATAGTTCACCGTTTCAGTCACTTTGCAATCAAATGTAGTTCCAAGGATGCTTTCAATTTTCATGGATTCATTGACAGCAATTTCTCCTCTTTTGTGATGGATCGCTACCCGGCCCGATACGCCTGAACCTGTTGGAGACCGATCGACTTCTCCTTCTGCGAAAATGCAAACATTTCTGCTGTCAACTCCTTTGGATACCGGCCCGCCAATGAAGATGGTTCCATACAAGAAACTCAAGTCAGATTCCTTGGGATGATCAATTGTTCTCGCTTTCATGACCGCCCGTTTGATATCCATTCCTTTTTTTATCAATTCCTGGTAATATGAAGGTTCGCATGGAATACCCAGAGCATCAGCATTTACGTATGCATAATAGGCCCCTCCGTAAGCCAGGTCGTAAGTTACGGTGCCAAGACCATCTACTTCAACCTTAGCATCAAGTTCAACTACAAAGGAGGGCACATTCAAAAATCGAATGTTTACTGCCTTTCCATTTTTTACTGATACATAAGCTGTCAATACTCCACATGGAGCTTCTATCAAGATTTTGGTTTCGGGCTCGCTTACTTGTACCCAGTTGGCTTCCACAGCAAGTTTGGCAATGGCAATGGTAGCATGGCCGCACATCGTCGAATAGCCTTCGTTGTGCATAAAAACAACTCCAAAGTCCGCAACAGTACTGGGAGTAACTACAACTCCATACATATCTGCATGACCTCTTGGCTCATACATCAATGCCGTTCGAAGATGATCCATGTTGTTTTTGATGTAGTTGCGGTATTCAAGGACGTTGGAACCTTTTATCTCGGGAAATCCGTCAAGGATCACACGAAGTGGTTCTCCACCCGTGTGCATGTCTAAAGTTTTTATAGAAAGCCAATCATTCGGAACATTGAATGAGGCTGCATTTTTTGATTGCATATGGTTAGTCTTGATCTATTCCTGCTTCTTTCATCAAAGAAAGTCCATATTCACGAATCGTGTTGATAATTGGAATGGCAGATGTACCCTTTTCAGTAATCGAGTACTCGACTTTTGGAGGGACAACCGGATATACTTTACGATGAATGAATCCCTCGCTTTCCAATTCTCTTAATTGGGTAGTCAACATCTTATCTGTGATATGAGGGATATCCTTTTTTAATTCACTGTATCGAAAAACTTTATTCTTCAATCTCCATAAAATTGGCATTTTCCATGTCCCTCCAATTCGATCCATAGCAAACTCTACAGGGTTGTAATACAGCTTCTTTTTGTATAAGAATTCCGGCATTTCTAATCTATTTTAAATTTCACACCTTACAAATAAATCATCATTATGATACATAATTCCATTTCTTTCCTAAAAGTATGTACCTATAAGATTAGTAAGTATATTGATTTATATATTGTATAGCTGGATTTTAGCTCAAAAAAGAAATATGAAAAATTCAATAGTAGAAAGGAAGAGCTATGTACATGCGCACGGAATGCCAACAAAGGGAAAGATTCTTATGGTGGCAAGCAGCCCGGCAGTTTCCGAACAAACGGGCTGGCCGATTGGCTTTTGGGCATCAGAACTAACACATCCTTTACATGTTTTTCA
>JANQST010000348.1 GCA_028279155.1 Cyclobacteriaceae bacterium | reverse complement strand
GAATCACGAACCGAAGGTGTTAGGATCACTGGAGATCACTGGAGAGATCATGGATCCTAAATGCTTCTTCGGTGTGATGAAGCCGGGCTATGGTAAGGTTCATAAATCATGTGCCATTCGATGTATCTCTGGTCAGATACCGCCAGTGCTGGCCATTAGGAAAGATGGTGAGTTTGAAGATTTCTATTTCCTTACAAACATGGAAGGAATGATTTCCAAAGAAGACCTTCTTGCTTATGTAGGGAAGAAGATAACCATCAATGGAGTTGTCTCCGAGATTGATAATTGGAAATCAGTCAACCTTGAATCGTTGGAGATGATCTCCGCAATTCTAAATATTACTACGTGCGGGTAGGGTATACCTCAATTCTTTAATCATTTGATTACTCTTGTTTTACGAATCATAACCTATTGATTTACAGTAGATTGTCGTGATTCCTTATTTATGCCAAATAATATTTGGGTGACAAGTATTTTATATTATAAAATATTGATAATCAATTAATTAAATATTCTTACTTGTATTAAAAATTAAAGAGTAATAACTTTCTGATTGATTCAGTAACTTTATGGTATGAGAGCAATCTGGAAAGGACATATTCGGTTTTCAATGGTAACAATACCAATCCGTATTTACAATGCCATTGACACTGCTCAAAAGGTACAGTTCAATTTACTTTCAAAAGAAACCAACAACCCGGTCAAGTATGAAAAGCGTGACAAGGTTACTGGTGATCTGTTGCGACAGGAAGATATTGTAAAAGGATATCAATACGAGCCAGGTCAATTTGTGATAGTTGAACCAGATGATTTTGAAAAGGTAAAATTGAAGAGCACCAAGGTAATTGAGATCGAAGGTTTCGTAGATGCAACTGAAGTTCATGACTCACTATTTGATGCTCCGTACTTTGCAGGTCCGGATGGAGATGTTGCCGGTAAAACCTATGCGCTCCTAAGTCAGGCATTAACGGAATCGGGAAAGGTTGGAGTTGGGAAGGTTGTCTTGCGGGATAGGGAAAGTGTGGTATTGCTAACACCTCACGAGAAAGGAATTCTGCTGTATAAGCTTCGTTTTCCAAATGAAGTTAGGAGCATGGGAGACGTTCCAAATCTCAAAGAAGAAGAGGAGGCTGATGAAGAACAGTTGAAGCTAGCCAATATGCTGATCGAGACCATGTCCAAGAAGTTTACTGATATTGAGTTGGAAGACAAATACAATGATGCATTGAGAGACATGATCACAGCTAAGATTGAAGGCAATGAGATTGTTAGTTTTGTGGAGGAAGAACCAGAAGTGGTTGACATTATGACTGCTCTCAAGGCAAGTATAGATCAGGCGAAAGACGACAAGAAGCCAATGAAGAAGGCAACTAAAAAGAAGGTGAAGAAAGAGGAAACCTTAAAGCGAAAAGCGAGCTAAGATGACAAAGGTTGTTCAATTTCCAGTAAGCCCGCCAGCCAAGCTTGGCCATCGAAAGGTCAAGAGGAGGAGAAGACTGAACCTGGAAGACTTTGGACAGTTGAATCTATTTAGCCAATCCAATGACGCTAAAGTGGTTAACCTACCAACAGCTGATTCATTCTTCGAAGAGGCCTTGCTGTTGGATGAGAAAAACAGTCCTGAAGCTGAAAAGTATTATTTGTTGGCGATTGAAAATGGAGAATCCGTAGAGGATGCGTTTTGCAATCTTGGAATCCTCAAATCAAGCCAGGGAGACCTAACTAAAGCCATTGATTACTTAACCAATTGTCTGAAAAGAAATCCAAGACATTTTGAAGCTCACTATAACCTGGGGAATGTTTATTCGGACCTGGGGAACCTTGAGCTTGCTAAAGTTCACTACGAACTTTCAACTGAGATTGAACCTGAATATCCAAACAGTTTTTACAACCTGGGCCTTGTTTTGATCTCAATGAAAAAATATCAGGATGCTATCAGAAGCATCAACAAATTCGTTGAACTAGCTCCTACCAGTGAGCACCAAGTGGCCAACGAACTCATTAAAACTTTAAATGCAATAGCCCGATGACAAAAGAAAAAAACCCAGCCTTAAGCGAGCATTTTGAAAAATTAAAAGAACTTCTTCCTGAAGTTTATGCCAAACATTTCAAAGAAGAAAGAGAAACCAGAAACCAGAAGTTATTCAGAATGCTTAAACATTCTTTAGGTGTCATTGAAGCAGTTTACCTACAAAACAGTGAAAATTTTTCTTCCTCAAAAGCAGAAGAGTATGCTAAGATTATCGATGAATTGAAAGAGCTTGGATATGCGTACAACGGACATCATGAGTTATTGAATAAGGCAGCAAATTTCATGATCATGAAGGCCAAGAAGCCGATGGAAAAAGCGATGGGTTCATTGAAGAAAGAAGATCAAGACCGTCAGGCGATGTAGCAGCGTTTCATGCTCAAAACTATCCGTTATTTAATAGTACTTTTTCTAGTTGCCGCTTGCAATCAGGAATCACCATTTTCAAGGCTGATTAAAGAATCAAACACGTTTGATATTCTTATTTCTAATGGGTCAGTTGTTGACGGAACAGGTTCACCTCCATATGCTGCCGACTTGCTGGTACGTGCAGATACGATTGCATTTATCGGTAAGGTCGACACTTCACTAATAGATTATAAGTCTTTGATCAATGCTAATGGTAAGGTCATTTCACCTGGATTCATTGATACGCACGCGCATGGTGATCCGCTTTTCGGCGGAGAGATGCATAATTTCATTTCAATGGGGGTTACAACCATTGTTTTGGGGCAGGATGGCTCACATCCCAATCGAACAATTGATGGGAAGGATTTTGGGCTTATTAGCTGGATGGATTCATTGGAAAGGAAAACACCACAATTGAATGTGGCCATGTTTGCCGGTCATGCATCGATACGGCGAAGTGCAGGTGTAGCCTACACAGATACACCAACTGAAGATCAACTCAATGATATGGGAGATATCTTGTATGAGGCCTTTGAAAATGGATGTTACGGAATTAGTACCGGGCTGGAATACATAGGAGGTATGCATGCCAAGGAAGAGGAATTGACATACCTAGCTAAGATAGTTGGAGAAAATGGTGGAATTATGATGAGCCATATGCGCAACGAGGACAATGATCAAATCGAAGCGTCTATTGACGAGCTTTTGAGTTTTGGAAAATACTGCAGCGTTCATGCTTCGCATCTAAAGGTTGTCTATGGTAAGGGTGAAGACCGTGCCAATGAAATCCTAAACAAACTTATTGGTGCCAAAAATGAAGGCATTAAAATATCAGCAGATATCTATCCCTACCTGGCTAGTTATACAACAATCGGAATTCTATTTCCGGAATGGGCCAAGACACAAGAGCAATTTGATATTGTTAAGGCATCAAGAAAGAATGAACTGGAAGAATACCTCTTCAATAGGGTTAACCTTCGGAACGGTCCGGAGGCGACCTTAATGGCGGGTAATCAGTATGCTGGAAAAACACTTGCTCAAGCGGCGGATGAAAGCAACCGTACATTTGTTGAGCTTCTCATGGAAATTGGCCCTCGAGGCGGAAGCGGAGCTTATTTTATTATGGAAGACAGCTTGATGAGCGCGTTGATTGCACATCCACTTACAATGATCTGTAGCGATGGAAGCCCAACGATGAGACATCCCCGGGGACATGGAACCTTTGCAAGGGTAATCGAACGATTTGTCATCGAACGAGAGCAACTGTCTCTTTCGGAAACTATTAGAAAGATGACAAGCCTTGCAGCAACCACTGTTGGAATCGAAAAGAGAGGTGAGGTCAAGCCTGGCAATTATGCTGACTTGCTTATTTTCAATCCTAAAGATATTAAGGAAAACGCCACTTATCTCGATCCATACCAAATGGCATCAGGCTTCGATCACGTTATAATTAATGGAGTAGAAGTAATCAGTAACGGAGCTATCGTGACAAATCGTCCAGGTCGTCTGCTAAGGAAAAATCAATAAATAGGGTTACAGTTTTTTGATTCTTCCACTTCCGGATGAATTACTGATGATCCGATCAGGATTTCCATTATAGTAGACCCTGCCACTTCCGGAAATATTTGCAATCACTTCTTCTGTGACAGTTACATAGCAACTACCGGAACCACTTATAGACGCTTCGAAGGATTTGGCTTCCATATCTTCGGCCCTTATTTTTCCAGAACCACTTATTCTGGCTTCAGTATTTTCTGAAGTTCCGCTTAAGTTGATATCTCCTGATCCGGATATGCGCATTACTATGTCTCTGCTTTTTAAATCCAGTTCTATATCACCGGAACCACTAACAGAAAGTCGAAGGTCATCTGTATCCAACTGTTCCTCACTGCTAACATTTCCTGATCCACTTACCGAAATACGTTCGATATCCTTCATGGTAATGTAAACATCAAGGTCAGAATTTCTGAAGCTATCTCTCCAATTCCATTTCCCTTTTCTCTTAATCGTTAACCGGTCTCCACTTTTTTCAAATTCAAGTCGCTCGAATACTTCATCCGAACAATCTACCTCCACTTTTTCATCATTTCCTTGTCTGAGGTAAACATTCCCTGCTACAGCAAAAGATAATTCAGAGAATCCTGATTCATCGATTGTTCTTTTCTGTGCTGAAACACTGACCGATATCAATGCTAATAGGGTAATTAGTACGGGTGCTTTCATGATTAGTCGTTTAGTAAATAGACATCAATTTGCAGTTAAGGTTGCTTATTGAATCACTTTTTTCATAAAATCTGATGAGAGGTTGGCCAACTTATGTATCATTTCATTTTTTGAAATGCCTAGTTTTTTAGGAACGTTGAAGGAGTGGTCTGCATCCTCGATTTCAACCAGTTCAGCCTTCTTAAGATCAGCTATCACCTCTCGAATTAGATCAATATTCGCAAGTTTGTCTTTTGTTCCTTGAAGAAATAATTGAGGTACTCCTACTTGTACTAAATGATCAGCTCGATCTTTAGAGTCTCTTCCTGGTGCATGCAGTGGAAAACCAAAATAGATGATTCCTTTCGCGAAATCAAAGCCGGTTTCAGCTAAAAGATGTGAAGCCATCCTCCCACCATATGACTTTCCCGATAGGAAAATTGGAAGGTCGGGGTGGTGACGATGGATATGATTAAATACCAACTCCCAGGTTTCAATATTCTTCTTTGGAGATCCAGGGGATTTTCTTCCTGTTTCCATATAAGGAAAATTGAATCGAACTGCATGGAAGCCAAGTGTTGAGATTTCATCAGCAAGATTCACCATAAACGGATGGTGCATTCCTGCTCCAGCACCATGTGCGAGGATTATAACGCCTTTTGGCGATATCGATTCTGTTTTTTCGATGGTGATTGTACCAAGTGTATCGTTCAAAAGGAGTTCCATTTTGCTAAAATTTCAGTGACATAAGGATGTCGTTAGTAAGCCATCCCTTACTCAAATATCTCCATATTTTACGATTTGTAACCGGGACAACAAAACCGATTATTAGAAAAACATTGGTTCGGAATATGCAGTTTTTTACTGTGTAATTAGAACAACAAATTATTTAAAAGAATGAAGAAGATCACCCAATTTTTTATCGCCGTTTTTTTTCTAAGTTCAACCATAGGATTAAATGCACAATCCCAGGAGAAGTTAGAATTGTTCTTCAAGCTAAGTGATTACTTTTTGAAGAGGCATGTTTATAAAGGATTAGTTAACTATCAGTATTCGTCTCAGAATTCTGCGGAGATAGAATTACTTCATAAGACTATTGGTGAAGTAAGTCTGACCAATACAACGCCGAGCGAAAGAAAAGCATTTTACATTAATGCCTATAACATTTTGGTTATCTACCAGGTCACAAAGGCCTATCCACTTGCCCGACCTTTAGATAAGGATGGTTTTTTTGACAAAGTTCAATATGCTGTTGCTGGTGAACAATTAACTCTAAATGACCTTGAGTCGAAAAAGATTCTTCAAGCAAATGACAATGATCCAAGGTTTCATTTTGTACTTGCTTGTGCAGCAATCAGTTGTCCTAAACTTTACAATCTAGCATACAAGCCTGAGAATGTTGAAAAATTGATGGAAGAACGAACCATCCTCGCGTTGAATGATGAAAGTTTTATCTATCTCGACAGGCAAAGTAAAACTGTGATGGTTTCCAAGATATTCGAATGGTACACATCCGATTTTAGTGGCAATAGCGATTCAATCATTGAGTATATCAATCAATACAGAACAGAAAAAATCCCATCCAATTACAAGGTTCGGTACTATGAGTATGATTGGACTCTTAATGAAAGAAAATCTTAATTGTTCCTTCACGCTTAAGTCTGGTATTGATGTAATTTAGATGCATGAAATTGACAGTTCTAGGCTGTGGTGATGCATTTGGTAATGGTGGCAGAAACCATTCATCGTTTTTACTGACAGATGAAAATGAACATGTCCTGGTAGACTGCGGGGCCTCTGCATTAATTCGGTTGAAACACGAATCGATAAAACTTGAGGAAATCTCCACAATTATTATTTCGCACTTTCATGGTGATCATTATGGAGGAATTCCATTTTTTCTAATTAGCAGTTTGTTTGAGCAACCTAGAAAATCTCCGCTAACAATTGTTGGCCCGCCAGGAATCAAGAACAAAATCTATGCATTGCAGGAAGCCATGTATGAAGGAACAGGAGATAAACTGGATCAGCTAACCATTACCTACCTGGAATATGGAGTTGAGCCAATTATACTTGAAGGCAAAAGAATAACATCTAAACCAGTTGAGCATGCACCTCAGTCTTTGCCTCACGGTATTCGCCTTGAATGGAAGAATAAAGTCTTTGCTTTTTCAGGTGATACTTCATGGACGAATAATTTGATTGAGTTATGCGATGGAGCTGACCTGTTTGTATGTGAATGTAATTTTCTTAGAGAACAGGCCTTCGGTCATCTGTGCTATGATGAACTTGTCGAAAGAAAAAACCAATTGAATTGTGAGAACATATGGCTGTCTCATATGGGTAGCGAGGTTTTGAATCTGGAAACTTCAGTTTTTAACAAGTTGGATGACGGAAAGAAAATCATTTTTTAATGAGAATTAACCCTTTGTTTTGGTTCATTCCTTCGTTAATTGTTTTTATAGGCATTTTGCTCTTATCTACTGTTCTTTCGATACCAGTCCAGATAGAAGGAGTGGGTTATACAGATAAGCTATCACACATTTTTGCCTACTTCGTTCTTATCGTCACACTGCTTTTTGCCTTTCATAAGAATGGGCTACTTCAAGGAAAGAGTTGGATGATGCTGGTTTTACTGTGCTCAGTGTATGGCATCTTACTGGAATTGGCTCAATACACACTATTTCCAAACAGGTATTTTGAATGGTTGGATGCTTTGGCGAATGTGTTGGGAGCTCTAATCGGTAGTGTACTATTCAGACTTATTTGGCGTGTCAAAGAAGAACAAGCTTAAATATTACCTTATTCACAAGCCGTACAAGGTCTTAAGCCAATTTACAGATGAAGATGGCAACCCTGGATTAGGAACCCTTTATGATTTGCCAAAGGACGTTTACCCTGTTGGGCGCCTTGATTTGGATAGTGAAGGATTACTTATTTTGAGCAACGATAAATCGCTAAATAATAAATTATTAAACCCTTCAAACAATCACACTAGAACCTATTGGGTCGAGGTAGAAGGTAAACCTAGCGTAGATGCATTGGAAAAGTTTTCTATGGGACTTGAAATCAACTTGAAAGGGAAGAAATATCACACAAAGAAGGCGACAATCAAATCTATTAATCCTGAAGTATCGGATCGAGAACCACCTGTTAATGTATCAAAGCATCCGGAGAGGTCATGGTTGGAAGTGAGTTTGACAGAAGGGAAAAATCGCCAGGTAAGAAAAATGACAGCTGCCATTCGTCACCCGACACTACGTCTGATCCGGGTTAGTATTGAGGATCTTAGTGTTTTCCCACTTAATAGTGGTGAGATCACTCAAATTAGTCAGGGAGCTATCTATAAAAAATTAAGACTTCTTTAATCGCCAATCAAGTGAGTATTTGCCAGATCCAATTAAAATGATCGCGACATAACCTACGAGATAAAGCAGAACAAATTCTTGCTTCCTCCAGGGATCATCCCAGTGAACGATAAAAAGAGCGACTAGCATAACAAGTGCTGGTGGTATGGCTGTTAGCCTGCTTTTGAAACCAACGATCAATAGAATTGAACAAACAAACTCCGCAAAAACAGCCAGCACAAGGGTAGTTAGTTCTCCGAAACCTAAGGGGTCCGGAAAACTGGTCTCTCCGGAAATCAACCGAATGAATTTACCATATCCATGTGTAAGCATCATTGCACTGATTGAGACGCGAAGAATAAGTGATGCAAGTGATATATCCTGTTTCATTGTTTTGCTTTTTTTAATTTGGCCATTTTCCTAGCTCTTCTGTATACCCTTGGATAATTAAGTAAAACTTTTACCGTATCAAAGAGTCTTCCAAACGCAGAGAGTCTTTGTTCATCGTTTCTACTGACAGGCGGTGATTCGAAAAACTTAATCAGTTTCTTCAGACTATTGTCAAGAAGCGTTACATACAAAAACAAGGACATTGCCCAGATAAAGATGAGGTTGAATATAAACGTGGGGATTTCCCAAGCACCAATAATCTTATACGGAGCGTAGAAGTGTGCTCTACCCATATGAGAATAAGGTCTCATAAGGATAGGATCCTTTTTTTGAATAAGTTGATCGCTACCTCTGTAAACCATATCCAAGTGCGCCGTATTCATCAAGAGATCTTCAAGGAATTCATTGTTATACTTTTTCTCTAATTCAATGAATTTGTCACGTCCAATTTCTGCTACTAGCTGATTGTAAATGGAATCTTTGATTTGAGTTGAGAGTACATATTCCCTCGCGAAGTGATTTTTAGCATTCCTTAAATAGCCATCCAACCTTGTCCCCATTGCCCTTGAATACCTTTCAGAAGTTATGCTCAAGGCGTTCGAGAAAGGACGCAATTGATGTACCTCATTGAGTCGTCTTACTTCCGTTTGAAGTATTCGAAAACTCTGTGGTGATTTGTCCCATAGGGTGGAATCATTAAGCAAGCGACGATTAATACTTATGAGCTCAGGCATCAAAAAGGATCGATGTACGGAATTCTTACTGATTTCCTGGTTGATCTCGAAAAATGGTTTCTCATATTCGTTGTACCGAAATTGAGCTACGGCTAATGCTTCATATGCCCACCTTGAAGCCATCATATCTCCGACAATCGGTACATTCTTTTGATTACTTATTGAATGATGAAGCTCATCAAATTTGATCATCGCTCCTCCGAGGAGGAGTTGAGGTACGAGAATAAATGGAATAAGAATATAAATATTGATGACCGAATTGAGTGCTGATGAAATGTTAAGACCCACCATATTAGCGAAGCATGAAGTGGAGAAAAGCACTAACCAATAATAGATGGTCATGCCATGAATTTCCAGAATGAAATTTCCAATTAGCACAAAACTTAAACTCTGAATGGCCGAAAGCGAGAATAAATAGACGATTTTCGAATTGAGATAGCTGAGCCGCGATAGGTTCAAGAAGGATTCCCGTTCCAGTATTTGCCTGTCCTTATAGATCTCTTGCGCACTGACTGTCAGTCCTGTGAAAAGCGCAACCACCACCGACATGAATAGGTATACTGGAAGGTTTATGTTTTCAGAAAATGCATAGGCACCCTCAGGTGAGTACTTAGAGAAGTAGCCAAGTATAAATGCCAGTAAAGGCGCCTCGAACAGGTTAATGATGACATACTGACGATTGGAAACCTTTGAGAGCAAATTTCGCTTACTAAAAATCTTGAATTGATTCCAAATGTCAGGAATGTTGAAGTTGGTAGGAGGGAGTATCGTCTCGTACCTAAGACGGTTGACTTTTGGTAAAATATTCTCCGTGTACTTAGAATACCATATGTGTGGCTGAACCCTACGTTTCCTGGTTGTTGAACCATCATCATTGATTTCCCTGGCTTCAATGATCTGAAGGATTTGCTCAGGAATAACATTTCCGCATCTTGGACATTCACTTTCAGCAGCATTCACCTGTGTGCTCATGGTTTTGAAGTACACAACTGCATCAACAGGATTGCCATTGTAAATTGGATATCCGCCTTTATCCAAAATCCACAGCTTGTCAAACAGTTTGAAGATATCTGATGACGGTTGATGAATGATAGCTACCACCAATTTCCCTTTACGAGCAAGATCTTTCAAGAGAAGCATCATTGTTTCAGAGTCCATTGAGGATAGTCCAGATGTAGGTTCATCAACGAATAGAACTGAAGGTTCACGCATCAACTCTAATGCAATATTCAATCGTTTTCTTTGACCACCGCTGATAGTCTTGTTCAATGGGTCCCCAACCTTTAGGTCTTTTATCTCAAGAAGGTCCAGGTCATCCAGAACTTTATCCACTGTCTTATCTAGTAGATCCTTGGAAAAATCACTGAAACAGGTTTGGGCATTGAAATAAAGATTTTGGTACACG
This sequence comes from Cyclobacteriaceae bacterium, assembly GCA_028279155.1. GTDB lineage: Bacteria > Bacteroidota > Bacteroidia > Cytophagales > Cyclobacteriaceae > Ekhidna. The sequence goes on along the minus strand of JANQST010000348.1, from coordinate 8,613 downwards.
GTCAGCTCCTCAAAAAGAAGATCATCTTGAGGGACATATCCTATGACACCTTCCATTGAAGCTTTTTCCAGGGGAAATCCGTTGATGTGAACTCGTCCGTCTGTTGGGGCGATTTTCCCATTCAACAGATTCATCAGTGTAGACTTACCTGTGCCACTGCCTCCCATGATTCCAATCAGACGTCCGGAATCTTCAGAAAATGTGAATGGCTTAAGTCCGTTATTACTGTTTTTGAATCTGAATTCCAATTCATCCCCAGCGATAACAACTCTAGAGCTGGTCTTCTCCTGGATGAATTGCCGGGTGATTTCAGATTCATATATAGAGCTGATGTTGGGCCCTTTAATAATAGATCCGGGCTTAAGGATGTAAGCTTTTGCCGGTATGATCTTAGTCCCTTCCAAATACAAATTCAATGGGCCATCGTATCTGAAAACATAGTTCTCAACACTTTTTAGATAAAGGACTGAGATCTTGCCAAAGAGATTTTCCTTAAAAAGATGACGCGATTCGTTTTCGTCTGTCTTCTTCTTTCGAATAATCCATGCAACGTCTTCAGGCCATTCCGTCTGCTTGTTGTCTATGAGTAGCAAGCTGTTCTTGCTCACTTCTCTAAAATCAGAATGAATGATAAAAGACTTTAGGTTCCTTACATCCTCTTGATTAAGGTTGAAATTCAAGGCAACCAACGAAGCAAATTCTTCTTCTTTTTCGGCAACTTTTTCATCCGCATTGATGAGTTCCATTAGCTGCATGAAAACAATTACTCGCTCTGTTTGAAGAAGTTCCTTATTTAGTTGGTTGCAGATTTTGGCAATCTGGAGAATACTTGTGCTATCGATACTTACTTCCGAATCTTTCGCTGGGGTAGCGGTGTTTTTGTAAAAATTCAGATAGTCGTAAAAAAGATTGATGTATTCTGCCGTGAGCGAATCATTGTTAAAATTTTTCTGTAAATAAGGTTTGATGACCAGCTCGCCAGAGTCGACAACATCTGTATCCTCCTTCGCACTTTCGATGATAGCGAAGAGGTGGACGAGCGCATTGATAATGGATTCGGTCATGTAAGCTTATAAAAAAGCCTCAAGCCCGACAGCCATCGGGGTTGAGGCTCTAAAAATATAGTTAATGTTATTATTTAGCTAACGATATGGTCTCTCATTGACTTCACGCTGTTGGCAACATCTGAGAATTGACCATCGGTCATTCCAGTATCTTCTCCCAACTGATCAAATACGAGGTTGATATATCTCAGGTCGGGAAGCACTCTTGCAACGTTTTCATCATCCTGAAACTTCTCCATTAATTCAACCAATTTGATCACCTGAGTTTTTTGCCCGGCAAGCACCTTCATCAATTCTTCCTTGTTCTCACTCATCTTGATAAGCTCACATGTGATGTGAAGTCCTTCAATTACACTTCCAGCAATAACCAGTATCGAGGTTTTTTCTTCACCATTTTGGTTTAAGTAGTTGTAAGTGTCGTAAAAGGATTCAGTAACTATGAAAATTAACGAATCAATGTTTTCAAGATTTCCTTCTATTCGTTCTGCCATTTGGTTATTGAAAGCTGAAGTGATATTCAGGTCATCAATCATTTTCCGAAGAACCTCCAGATAATCAATGGTCTCCTGAGTTTTATCAAACGTTGCAGCATAGCTTAAATCAGCACCGTAAACACCAAGGTTGGCAGCTTTTTGCCAAGTGGTTACATACTGGTCCGCTTTTGATGGATCATTTACCACATCTCCATTAAAACTTGTATTTGCATCGTTTAGCATTTGAGTCACCTCGAATGAAGTTGGGATAGGATAGGTAAATTCTTTTTCAACGAATTCCTCAATCTCTTGCTTCTTTTCAGCATTCGCATCTTCCTGAGAACCTCCGCTGCTACATGAGAAAAGAAATGAAGCGACGATTGCCAGCGATAAGAAATTCAATAAGTGCTTTTTCATAGTTTTTAGTAGTTCTAACAATTCAAATTCAAGGATAACCTAATATTTACTCATCTTCAATTTTAAAGAAGAGATTATTATTATTTTTTCTGCCTTCCACTCAAGCCAAGATCTTGTTTATACCAAATTCTCTCATGAATGTAGTACAGAAACATTTTTAAGAAACTTTCCGCAATTGCTATACCAGATGCTTTTTCAATTGCATTCGGATCACTTTTAAACAAAGCAAATGCAACTACAAAGGTAGTAAGGGAAGCAATTAACCTCCAAGTGACGGCTTTGGTAATGTGTCGTACTCTACTCCTTAAATTGATTTTGATATTAAACCAAACACGCTCGTGATAGTAGTAGAAAATCATTTTAAGAATGGCTTCAATAACAGCCACATTGGTGGCCTTTTCTGTTACCTGTGGATCGTTTTTAAAGAACACCAAAGTCAGGATAAAAGTGGTTCCTGATGCAATGATTCTCCAGGTAATTGTCTTAGCGATATGTCTTCTTCTGGCAAGCATTTTCTTGATCGGACAAATGTAGACCTCACTTAAGTCTATAAGGAATTTGGAATGATTAAAAATCAATTTTAAAGCAGCTTTTTTGCTAATAATAATTAGCATTAGGTGCGTATGCTGCCCTAATTATGAAGGATTAATGGACCATATAGGTGTTTTATCCGATCAATGAGCAAATCAATCGAATAAGCATTGATTTGCTTTCTATTAGGATTCAAATGCTTAATATTTGAATTTGGACTTAGTCCAATTAAATCTTAAAATCCTAATAGTCGTGAAAGCCACACAATTTACCACAAAGCAGACATGGATTGTCTTGTCACTAGTTCTATTTTCTCAACTGGCATTGGCTCAAGAACACTCCGCTGGAGTGAACATTGATAACCCAAATCCCAACGCGGTACTTCATTTAGTATCGCCCAATAATGACCAAGGGTTGCTAATTCCAAAATTGACAACAGCCCAACGGACGGCAATGCCGCTTACTGCTGCTGATGTTGGTATCATGGTTTTTGATAGTGATCTGGATGTCTTTTTCTTCTGGTCGACTACTGGATGGATAGATATTACAAACACAGACTCTCAGGATCTAGCCAATGTATTGGGTCAAGGTAACGATGCGGGTGGTAACGCAATCGTTAATGTACAAGATCCAACTAATCCACAAGATGTAGCGACTAAAAATTATGTGGACAGCCAGGCAGACTCAGATGATCAGGATTTGCAAAATGTACTGTTAAATGGAAATGACGCTGGAGGAAATGTCATAACCAATGTTTTAGACCCAAGCAATCCTCTTGACGTGGCGAATAAGAATTATGTGGATCTACAAGATCACACGGACGATCAAAATATAAACGAGGTTTTGATCAGTGGCAATGATGCCGGTGGGTTGCAAATTGGAAATGTTGCTGACCCTGTACTTGCTCAGGATGTTGCAACTAAAAATTATGTTGACAGTCAACCAAATTCAGATAGTCAGGATTTAGCGAGTGTTTTGGGATTTGGTACTAGTGCAGCAAACAGTATCATTGCTGACGTTGCAGATCCACTAAGCCCTCAAGATGCCGCGACAAAGAACTATGTTGATTCTCAAGTTGGTGTGGTAGCAATAAATTCAGTCGGTAGTGCACAGATAATTGATGGCTCGATTGTGGACGCCGATATCAGTGATGTATCCGCGGCTAAAGTAACAGGCTTAGGAACAGCAGCTACCCAGAATACAGGAACAGCAATTGGAGACGTTCTCCAGTTTGCAACAGCAGGAACATTACCTGTTCTAGATGGTTCAAATTTGACAAATGTTTCGTCAACAGTTAACACGGATGGGACAACGGTTACAGGGGATGGGAATGCGACACCTCTTGCCGTAGGTTCAATTGATGCCTCGAATGTTGGCACAGGAACCTTTGCTGATGCCCGTATCTCAGCAACAAATGTGACGCAACATCAAGGGGCACTTTCAATTGCTAGTGGCCAGGTGACGGGGCTAGGGACTGCTGCTACACAGAATACAGGAACAGCAATTGGGGATGTACTCCAATTCGCCACAGCAGGAACACTACCAATTCTGGATGGATCTAATTTGACGAATGTCACAGCTACGGTAAACACAGATGGTACGACCGTCACGGGAGATGGAGCTACTCCATTGGCCGTAGGTTCAATTGATGCCTCGAATGTTGGCACAGGAACCTTTGCAGATGCCCGTATCTCAGCAACAAATGTGACGCAACATCAAGGGGCACTTTCAATTGCGAATGGTCAGGTAACAGGGTTAGGAACGGCAGCTACCCAAAATACAGGAACAGCGATAGGAGACGTACTTCAATTTGCAACAGCAGGAACACTGCCAATTCTGGATGGTTCAAATTTGACAAATGTCACAGCTACAGTTAATACAGATGGAACTACAGTCACGGGAGACGGCGATGCAACACCATTAGCTGTTGGCTCGATCGATGCCTCAAATGTTGGCACAGGAACCTTTGCAGATGCCCGTATTGCAGCTACAAATGTGACACAACATCAAGGCGCACTTTCGATTGCGAATGGTCAGGTAACAGGACTAGGAACCGCAGCTACCCAGAACGTAGGAACAGCCATAGGAGATGTTCTTCAATTTGCAACAGCAGCAACACTCCCAATCTTAGATGGTTCGAATCTAACAGGAATAACAATAAGCACTGATGGATCGACGATTACAGGAGATGGAGATGCAGTACCATTGACAGTAGCAGCAGTAGATCCAAGTTTACTAACTGCCGGAGGCGCGACTATCGGTCAAATCTTAGAATGGGATGGAGCTTCAAACTGGGTTCCGGTTGCACAGAGCACTGTGACAGTACCGGATGGTACTTCGATCACAGGAGATGGAGATGCAGTACCATTGACAGTAGCAGCAGTAGATCCAAGTTTACTAACTGCCGGAGGTGCGACTATCGGTCAAATACTTGAATGGGATGGAGCTTCAAACTGGGTTCCGGTGGCACCACCTAATCTTCAGGATGCATATGATAATGGGAATGCTATTTTAACTAGTGGTGGAAGCGCATTTGATGTCAGTGGATCAGAGGCGATCAGTCTTGATGGTCAAGGTTTATCAAACTTTTCAACAACTGGAGGTAACCTAGACTTTAACACGTTTACGACTGGGAATATCAATATCAACTCAGTCCAGGGCCTAAACTTAAATAGTGCAGATAACACCACATTTGACATGTCTGCTTTCAATGCTGTGAATCAAATCCTTACAATTTCGGCGTCAAACGGAGGGGCTGGAAACGGTGATATTTTGATGACAGCAGATGGTGATATTACAATTAACCCTGCAGGAAATACGATTATCAATAACATCGATTTGACCAGTCCGGATATTACAGCAAGTATTGATGATTTAAATGGAAATGAAATTATTAGATTAAATGCGACAGGAGGAGCAGTTAATGAAGTTGAAATTACAAATGCTCCTGGAGCTGCTGGTCCAACACTTGGAGCTAATGGAGACGACCTAAATGTTGACTTAAACATCACAACTAAGGGTTCAGGTAATTTGAATTTAAATCCCGGAGGGCAGGTACGAGTCGCAGAGGCTACTCAACTTACCCTTTCTAACGACAATGCAGAATCACTCGCAAGTGATGGAAATGATTTGCAAATAACTTCGGGTGGTGATGTTAGCATATTGCCAGTTGGAAATGCAACCATATCTACAGCATTAGAAGTACCACAGATTCAGGATGTGAATGATAATGAGTTGTTGATTTTCAACGGTATAGCAAGTGCTGTTAACGAAATTTCAATTGCCAATAATGCTGCAGGTTTAGGGCCCATTATAGAAACCACAGGTGTAGATGCAAATATCGATTTGAATTTTATTGCGAAAGGCACAGGCTCCTTAAATCTATCTTCAGAAACTACTGTCTCTGGAGGAGACTTCACGGTTTCGGACGGCCTTTTCACCACTAGCATAAATACGAGTCAAATAAATCTGGGAAATAGTAACGTAGATAACATTGATGTAATAGGATCAATGTCAGTACGAGAAGACCTTACGTTTGATAAGGGAGGAAACAATTTGATTTTGCAAGTCGACCCACAAACAATTGGTACGGGCACACTGCAATTTCCTGATCTTGCCGGAACGACACGAACTGTAGCTCTTTCAGGAGATGGACCGTCTTTTCAAATGGGTTTTTTCGAGGACGCCAGCTCCGTAGTTTTTGGGTCATCTATCCCAATCCCTGCTCCAGTTAGCAAGATTGTTGAAGTTGTAGATGACGATAACAATGCAGGTGGAGCATTTTTTGGAGCCGCAACCTTTAATTCAACAGATTTAACCGCAAATAGAAGTACTCTAGCACTCCTTGGAGCCAGAGGAACACAGGCCGTACCTGCAAATGTTGATTTGAATGATGTTGTTGGTGAGATTATTTTCAATGGGCATGATGGTACCAACTTTTCTCAGGCGGGTTATATTCAAAGTATGGCCACAGAGACATGGAGTGGAGTGACGAATGGCGCGCAACTCGTATTTGGGACAACTACCAATTCGGGAGGGAGTCAAGCGGACAGATTGACGATTGATGGAAGTGGTGATGTCATAATAAATGGTGGGGATTTTATTCTTGAAGGTGATGGGTCAGTAGCCAGTTCGTTGATTTTAGAAGAGCGTACAGATGGAGATTTTGTTGGATTTAAGGCACCAGACGATATCACTAATACACCCGTAATATGGACCTTGCCTGATGGTGATGGAACACCGGGACAAGTTTTATCGACAGATGGTGCTACCGCTACTTTGGATTGGATAGATGCCGTTACCCTTCCGTATCAGGCAACCATTGCAGAAAATGGTCAGCCCCTACTTGATATTACAAATAGCGGAACTAATGAAGCCGCACGTTTTGGAATATCCGACGGTGGTAGTTCAGCAACCGTTTTAGCCGTAACGAACGAAGGAAGCGGACCATCAATTCTTGTTGAACACGAGGGATTATCAGGAGGCCAATCTACCATCGATATGTTCTCTTATCAGGCTCCATCAACATTGGCATTAATAGGAGCCAACGGAGACGCATCTACTCCGGCAAACCTCAACCCAAATGATGTAGTAGGTACTGTTACTTTTGGTGGTTACGATGGCACATTTAACCCAACTGCATCAATTGAAGCAGTTGCTACCGGACTCTGGGATGGGGGTGGAGATAGAGGAAGCTATTTAAGCATTCTGACAACTCCTTCAGGTCAGTCCATTCCACAAGAAATGGCACGAATTGGTGACAACACGCTTGCAGCCTTTGCAGATGGTGGTCAAGCAGTTTTAGAGGCAATTACCTTTAATACAGGTGTTCCATCTCAAGTGAACGTATTGTCGAGTGGCGGAACCGAGGCACTACCTTCTGCACTTCAGGATACAGAGATAATTGGCGAATTGAATTTCATAGGTAATGAAGATGCAACTGGCACTTTTACACATACTGCTGGTTTGTTTGCCCAGGCTACTCAGAATTGGTCGTTGAATAATACTGGTTCTCAAATGTTTTTTATCACGACACCTAATGGAACAAGCTCGCCAACCGCTCAAATGGTTATAGAGAATGATGGAAACATAAACATGTTTGGATCAGGTGCGTTAAGAATTCCAGCTGGCGATATGGGTTCACGTCCAGGTGCTGCCGTTGATGGCATGATTAGGTTCAATACGAGCACTTTTCAATATGAAGCATTCAATAGTGGCTGGGCACCTCTTGGAGGCGTTTCATTTACTTCTGCCTTTGATGATGACGGCAATAATATTAGTTTTGGTTCAACCTTTCATAATGATCCAGTTGTCTCTAATGACACTCAATTGGAAGTTGCTGGTTCGGCTGCAAACTCACAGGCAATTATTTCGGGAACTTCTTACTCAAGCTCTTCGCAATTGACGCTAAGGGAAGCAAATGGAAACCAGGGAGGTGAATCTCCGACAGCTCTAAATGATTTTATTGGTGAGATAAATTTTGCAGGTTACAGCGGCGGGTTCGTAAATGGAGCTGTCATAAGCGCACAAGCTTCTGAATTATGGGGTGCAAATTATGGAACTGCACTATCATTTCATACTACCGCTCCAGCAACTCCTACACTTGTTGAAACCATGAGACTTGAAGGTTCAGTAGTAACTCTCAATGGAGAAGTTGAAGTTCCAGCAGGTTCAAACAGAACATTTTCAGTGCTCGAAAACACTGGTGGAGCAGGAAATAGCTTCACAATTAATGCCGGAAATACATCTTTTGGTGGGGCTGTAGGAGGAAATCTGAACTTAGGTGCTGGCGATGGAAGTGGTGCTGGGAATGGCGGAAACGTTGTTCTTAGACCTGGAACTGGCAACAGCGTAGGTTCTGTGAGAATTGCGGGTGATAATAACGATCCTGCTGCCTTGATCTTAGAAAATGAAGACAACACAGGCTCAATAGGTTTCCGTGCAACAACCTCAGGAACATCCAATGTTATCTACACACTTCCAGATGGAGACGGAATAAATGGCCAATTACTTTCTACCAATGGCAGTGGCTTGTTAGACTGGGCAAACCCAAGCGGCTTTACAGCTCCTACTTTTGATGATGCTGATAACACCATCTTTGGTGTGGCTGCTCCTCCTATTACTGTTCC